>NZ_JBNCKS010000004.1:0-172989 GCF_049841635.1 Micromonospora sp. DT44
CCTAGCCACCGCTACACCACAACCCATCCCACGCCGCTTCGCGACGCGGGATGCTGCCGCGTGTCTACGCACGGTTCGATTTTCGAGTTAGGGGGTGTAGTGCTGGTCGTGGGCTTGGCGGGGGGCGCAGACGGAGGCGCGGGAGCAGGAGCAACGGGAGCCGTCCGCGTCGAGGCGTACGGTCACCGCGTCGCGGGGCACGCTGTGGCCGACCACTCGACCACTGCCCTCGGGCGTCGTGACCCGACTACCGACGGCGGGCGCGGTCTCCTGGAAGCGCTGGTACAGCGGATGTTCGTACTTGAGGCAACACATCAGTCGACCGCAGGCTCCCGAGATCCGCAGCGGGTTCAGCGGCAGGTCCTGGTCCTTGGCCATCCGGATGGTCACCGGCTCGAAGTCGGTGAGGAACGTCGCGCAGCACAGGTCACGACCACACGAGCCGATGCCGCCCTGGACCCGAGCCGAGTCGCGCGCCGAGAGCTGGCGCAGCTCGACCCGGCAGTGCAGGGTGGCGCCGAGGTCGCGGACCAGTGACCGGAAATCCACCCGGTGCGGGGCGGTGAAGTAGACCGTGCTGCGCTCGCCGCCGCCGTCGGCGGAGCCGAGCACATGGTCGACGGCCACCACTTTCATCGGCAGGCCGTGCGCGCGGATCAGCCGTTTGGCCGCCACCTTCGCCTCGGCCTTACGACGGCGCAGCGCCTCATCACGGCGCAGGTCGTCGTCGCCGGCCAGCCCCACCAGCCGGGGGAAGCCGTCGGTCTCCTCGCTCACCCACTGGGCGGCCCAGACGCACTCGGCGACCTCGGGTCCGTCGTCGGTCGGCACGAGCACCCGGTCGCCCACCTGGGGACTCAGGTCGCCCGGGTCCAGGTAGTAGAGGCGCCCGTACCGGTTGAAGCTGACCGCGCAGAGCATGCCCATCCCTCCACCCTACGACGGATCACCGCGGAGAACGCGGCGGGCGATACCTCCATCTCCATCCATGACCGTCGACTCGACCGATTGCCGGGCCACCCGTCGTGCCGATGATCCTCGCCCGGACGGTTGAATCCGTGCCCGGGAAGGGGACAAACGCTGCCGGACAGCGTTGAGTGGAGGCAGACCTGCGGGGGGTGCAGGGGGAAGACCACGGCGTCGCCGTGTGCGCCGGCTCTGCTCTGGCGCCCGCGAGCGACGCCGTGGCCTGTCCGCGAACCAACACCACGACCAGGCCCGGGAGCGGGCGCCGGATACGGCTACCAGCCAACCCGGGTGTGCTGGTCGTAGCGGGCGCGCTCCTGGGTCGGCGACCGCCAGGTGGACTCGGCCAGGCTCGGTGCCCACTGGCGCAGGAGTGTCTCGGCGCCGTCGTACGCGACGCAGAGCACCGCCAGCACCCGCGCGGCGATCTCGGCGGCGTCGGCGACGCCCGGCCCGACCGGCGTCAGGCGGTTCGGTGGGCCGGCGGCGGTGGCGGCGACCACGGCCACCGCCTCGGCCGAGCGCAGCAGGTCGGCCAGCGTCCGGGCGAGGGCGAGACGGCTGCCCTCCACCCAGTCGGCGAGCGCGTCCGCGTACCCGGCGGTGGATTCCATCCGCCCGACCAGGCTCTCCGGCCCCTCGTCCAGGTGGCGCAGCAGCGCGGCACGCTCCTGCCCGTACGCCGAGGCGGCCGGCCCGGACCAGAGCACGGGGTCGGTGAGCGCGGCACCGACGTCGTCGTACCCCCGGACGAGCCGGCGCACGGCGTGCCCGGCGCTGACGAGCGGCGCCGGGTGCAGGTCGAGGAAGCCCCGGACGGCGTCGCCCGGCAACACCTGCATCCGACGGAGCAGGGGCCACACCCGGTGCCCTTCGGGAACACCGGCGGCGAGCAACGCGTCCACCCGGCGCAGCAGGTCGAGGCCGGGTTCGGCGAGCCGGTCCAGTGGGTCCATCACGGCTCTCCGGTGATCCGGCGGCGGGCGGCGCGGTCGACCTCGGCGTACCGGTCGGCGGCCTCGCGGACCGCCGAGGCGGCAGCGGCGAGGCGGCCGGCGGCGGCTCGGGCCTCGCGGGCCCGGTCGTCGGAGGCGGCGGCCCACTGCCGATGCAGGGCGCGACCGATCTCGCCGGGGCGGCCCGGGGCGTCCGCGCCGAACGCGGCCTGGGCGGGATCACTGGCGGTGACGGTGTGGGACAGGGTGGTGAGCGTGGCGCTCGCCTCGTCGAGCCGGGCGGAGAGCGCGCGCAGCGTGTCCATGTCAGGCCCCCGCGAGCGGTCGGTAGGCGGCGAACGTCTCGTTGTGCAGCTTCTCCCGGGCCCACTCGGCCGCGTCCGCCGCCGCGGTGACCGCGGCCTGCACCGAGCCGGCCACGTCGCGCGGGCTGCGGGCGTGCAGTGGCCCCAGGAACCGGACGTCGGTGATGCGGCCGGCGGCGGTGACCACCACCTCGACCAACCCGTCCGGCGAACGGACGGTGACCTCGACCGTCGACACGGCCTGGTCGAACTCGGCCTGCAACGACTCGATACGGCGATAGCGCCGCACCGCCTCCTCGATCCAGGCCTCGTCGATCTCCCCCCGCGGCATCGGCGACTCCTCCCGGATGGATCATCACTGAGCGTGCCGCCACCGTCACCACGGCACACCGGACCGTACCGCACACCAATCGCACGTGTCGATGGCTGTGGACAACCGGCGGAAGCTGCTGGTCAGCCTTTCCAGAGGGCAAGCATCATCGCCTCGACGGCGATGCGCGGTTTGACGTTCGCGTCGATGGCCGCACGGCAGGCGAGCACGGCCTCCAGCCGGCGCAGCGACCCCTCGGCGTCCCACTTCTGGGCCCCGGCGCCGGCGAGCGCGGCGGTGTCGGTGTGCACCGGGTCGACCGGTGCGCGCAGCGCCATGGTGAGCGCGTCGCGGTAGAAGCCGGCCAGGTCGACGAGCGCGCGGTCCAGCGCGTCGCGCTGGGCGCGGGTGGCCCGCGACTTCTGCCGCTTCTCCAGCTCCTTGAGCTGACCGGCGGCACCCCGGATCGCGCCGGCCGCGCCCCGGCCGGTGCCGCCCGCGCCGAGCGCCGTCTCCAGTGCCGCCCGTTCGGCCGTGTCGGCCT
This sequence comes from Micromonospora sp. DT44, assembly GCF_049841635.1. Taxonomy (NCBI): domain Bacteria; kingdom Bacillati; phylum Actinomycetota; class Actinomycetes; order Micromonosporales; family Micromonosporaceae; genus Micromonospora; species Micromonospora sp. DT44. The sequence continues at coordinate 3,082 of NZ_JBNCKS010000004.1, forward strand.
CGGCGACCGACGCCTCGGCCTCCGCCTCGGCAGCCTCGATCAGCGCGGACGCCGCGTCGAACGCCGCGCCCACGCCGGTCAGCCGGCGCGGCACGGCGAGTACCGCCTCACGCCGCTTGCGGGCCTCCGGGTCGCGGGCCAGCCGGCGGGCCCGACCCACGTGCCCCTGCGCGGCCGCCGCCGCCCACTGCGCCACGTCGGGCGCGATGCCGTCCCGACGGACCAGCACCTCGGCCACCGCGGTGGCCGGCGGCTGCCGCAGGGGTACGACCCGACAGCGCGACCGGATGGTCACCGAGATGTCGTCCGGGTGGGTGGACGGGGCGCAGAGCAGGAAGACCGTCCGCGGTGGCGGCTCCTCGATGGCCTTGAGCAGGGCGTTACCGGCTGCCTCGGTGAGCCGGTCGGCGTCCTCGATGACCACCACCTGCCAGCGGCCGCCGGACGGGGTGCTGGCCGCGCGGAGCACCAGCGCGCGCATCTCGCCGACGCCGATGGAGAGCCCTTCCGGCACCACCAGCCGGACGTCGGCGTTGGTCCCGCCCATCGTGGTGTGGCAGCCGGGGCACTCGCCGCAACCGGTGCCGTACGCACACTGCAGGGCCGCGGCGAAGGCGCGCGCGGCGACCGAGCGACCGGACCCGGGTGGCCCGGTGAAGATCCAGGCGTGGGTCATCCCGGCGGACGGGTCGGGGGTGCCCGCCCCGGTTTCGGCCTCGCCCGCTGCGACGAGTGCGGGAGTCCGATCGGTCGCGGCGGCACGCAGCACGGCCGCCGCCGCGGCGGCGGCGCGGCGCAGTTCGGTCACCGCCTCGTCCTGACCGACCAGGTCGGCGAAGACGTCCGGCATCAGGTCTTGTGCTCCATCGTCACCAGCTCCGCGTCGGATAACTCAGGCTGCACCGAGGTGTCCGGGCCCTGCGCGGGGCGTGGGTGCACGATGCCGCCGGGCTTGCCGAGCATCTCCTCGACGCGCCGGACCACCAGCTGAGTGATCTCGCCGACCGGCCGGGACGCGTCGAGTACCAGGTAGCGCTTCGGGTCGGCGGCGGCGAGGTCGAGGAAGGCGTAGCGGACGCGCTCGTGGAAGGCGATCGACTCGGCTTCGAGCCGGTCGGCGGCACCGCTGCGCGAGGCGACCCGGGACAGGCCGGTGCGCGGCTCGACGTCGAGCAGCACCACGAGGTCGGGCTTGAGGCCGCCGGTGGCCCAGGAGGAGAGCCAGGAGACCTCGTCGACCGGGAGCGTGCGCCCGGCGCCCTGGTAGGCGAGCGACGAGTCGACGTACCGGTCACTGATCACCACGCCACCGCGGATGAGCGCGGGCCGGACGACGGAGGCCACGTGGTGCGCCCGGTCGGCGGCGTAGAGCAGCGCCTCGGCGCGTGGGGACGGCGCCTCGTCGCCGGAGGTGTCCAGCACCAGCGACCGGATCCGCCGGCCGACGGCGGTGGCCCCCGGTTCGCGGGTGACCAGCACGTCGCGCCCGTCGGTGCGCAGCCGCTCGGCGAGCGCGGTGAGTTGGGTGGACTTGCCGGCGCCCTCGCCGCCCTCGAACACCACGAACAGCCCGGCGGAGACGAACGGCTCCGCCGGGGTCAGCGGGCGGCCCCGGATCGAGCCCCAGAGGTCGGCGAGGACCGGGACGCCCTTCTTGTCGTCCATCTGGCCGAAGGCGCTGATCCCGGCGAAGATGCCGGCGGCGCCGGCCGCGAGCAGCAGCAGTCGGGTGGAGGAGACGGAGATGCCGAGGTCGGCGATCTCCAGCTTGCGCGAGCCACCGACGCCGACCAGGACGCTGCTCAGCCCGATGGCCAGGATCAGCACCAGTCGGGTGCCGATCTGCACCACCGCGAACACCCGGCCACGCACCTCGTCGGCCACCTCCCCGCCCAGCAGCGTGGTGCCGGCCAGGAAGGCCATGCCCGCGCCGGCGCCGACCAGCACCGCGCCGACGATCGCCATGGACAGGTGGATAGCGAAGGCGAGGGTCATCACGGCGGCGCTGGCCAGCACGATGCTAATGCCGAACCAGCGACGCCGGGACATCTCCTTGACGACCATCGGGCCGAGCCCGATGCCGAGCGCCAGACCGACGAAGATCGCGCCGAAGAGCAGCGAGAACGCGGCGTCGCCGGCGCCCAGTGAGTTGGCGAAGAACTTGGCCGTGCCGACCACGATGCCGCCGCCGGCGAACGCGCCGAAGATGCCCAGCACCAGGCCGCGCACGAGCGGGGTCTGGCCGATGAATTTCCAGCCCTCGGAGAACTGCCGGAACATGCTCTGCTCGGAACGCCCCGCCTCGCCGCGCTGGGCCTCGCTGATCTCCTTGATCCCGAACGCCACCACCAACGCGGTGGCGAGCCGGGAGAAGGCGTTGAACCAGAGTGCGAGTTGAGCCGGTTCGGCCCAGGAGGGTAGGTCGCCGCCCACCGCGCCTCTGACACCACGGTCCAGCACGGCGAGGCCGATGGCCGCGGCCACCGGGGTGAGGCCGTACGTGGTGATCAACGTGAGCTGGTTGGCCGCCTCCAGGCGGGCCCGCGGGATCAGGTTGGGGACCGCGGCCTCCTTGGCCGGGATCCAGAGCAGGGTGAGCGACTCGATCAGGAAGGTGGCGATCAGCGCCCAGCCGACCACCAGGCCGCCGGCGGCGCCGCTGAGCGCGTAGAGCGGAATGGAGGCGAAGAGCACGAAGCGCAGCAGGTCGCAGATGACCATCGTCCAACGCCGGTCGAACCGGTCGGCGAAGACGCCGGCCACCGGGCCGAGCACCAGCGCGGGCAACAGTCGGATCGCGGTGACCCCGCCGAACGCGGCACCCTGGGCGGTGCTGCCCTGCACCTGCGAGGCGGCGAAGAGGGCGGTGGCGAGCAAGCCGAGCCAGTCACCGAAGGAGGCCGCGCCGAGCACGATCCAGAGCCGGCGGAACGGCCTGATTCGCAGTACCGAGCGGATCGCGGCGTAGCCGGACGCGTCGACCTGACCACCGCTGGACTGGTTGGCGGCGCTGCCCGACTGCTCACCCGCGCGCGACACGCCGGGCGACTCGCCGCTGTTCTGGCTTTCGATGGCCGTACCTCCACGTGCCGGCCCATCGCTGGGCACCCCCGGTGGAACACTCTAGACCCGGTGGGGGCCGCCCCACCGGCGACATTCTCCTGCTCGCTGAGCCTAGGCCGCCGACGCCGTCGACCGCAGCCCGGGACGTATGCGAGGGTGTTTCGCATTCATCGTCGGACAGTTAGCGTGCACACGTGGCCATCGAAAGCGACAAACTGCGCGAGCGCCTGGACCGGGCGACCGCCCATCTCGACCCCCCGTACGCCGTGGTGGATCTCACCGCCTATGACGCCAACGCGGCGGCCCTGGCCGACCGCGCAGCCGGCAAGCCGATCCGGCTGGCCAGCAAGTCCGTGCGCAGCCGGGACCTGATCGGCCGGGCGCTCAACCGGCCCGGTTGGCAGGGTGTCATGGCGTTCACCCTCCCCGAGGCGATCTGGCTGGTCCGGGCCGGTCTGAGCGACGACGTGCTGGTGGCGTACCCGAGCGCCGACCGGGCGGCCCTCACCGAGCTGGCCGCCGATCCGACACTCGCCGCCGCGATCACCCTGATGATCGACGGCACCGGTCAGCTCGACTTCGTCGACGCCGTCCGCGCCCCGGGGCAACGCGCCGAGCTGCGGCTCTGCCTCGACCTGGACGCCTCCTGGCGACCGCTGCGTGGCGTGCACGTCGGCGTCCGCCGCTCGCCGGTGCACAGCGCCCGGGCGGCGGGCGCGCTCGCCGCCACCGTCGCCGGCCGCGCCGGCTTCCGGCTGGTCGGGCTCATGTCGTACGAGGCGCAGATCGCCGGCCTGGGCGACGCGCCGCCGGGGCGGACGCTGCTGGCGGGCGCGATCAGGCTGGCCCAGCGCGGCTCCTACCGCGAGTTGCTGGCCCGCCGTGGCGCGGCGGTGGCGGCGGTACGCGAACACGCCGACCTGGAGTTCGTCAACGGCGGCGGCACCGGCAGCGTGGCCGCGACCAGCGCCGATCCCGCGGTCACCGAGGTCACCGCGGGATCGGGCCTGTACGGGCCGACGCTGTTCGACGCGTACCGCGCCTGGCGGCCCACCCCGGCGGCGTTCTTCGCCTGCGCGGTGGTCCGCCGACCGACGCCGGAGTTGGCGACCGTGCTCGGCGGCGGTTGGATCGCCTCCGGCCAGGCCGCCGACAGCCGGCTGCCCCGACCGTGGCTGCCGGCCGGCCTGAAGCTCGTCGGCACCGAGGGCGCCGGCGAGGTGCAGACCCCTCTCTCCGGCGCGGCGGCGGCCACCCTGCGCGTCGGCGACCGGGTGTGGTTCCGGCACGCCAAGGCAGGTGAGCTGTGCGAACGGGTCAACGAGCTGCACCTTGTCGAGGGGGACGCGGTCGTGGCGACCGTGCCCACCTACCGGGGCGAGGGCAAGGCCTTCCTTTAGGTGGCCCGCACCGCCAGGTCAGGCGGACTGGGCGGCCTCTGCGCGCTGCTCGCTCTCGCATCCGTCGACCTGGCGGTGCAGGTACTCCCGGATCAGCGCCTTCGCCTCGAGCAGGACCCGCTCGTCGCCGTCGGACTTCCGTCGGAACGCGAGCTTGATCAACGCGTCGGCGGCCTCCACGGCGATCTCCAGGACGAAGCGCAGCTTCGGCACGTCGGTCAGACCGAAGCGCTCGGTGAGCACCCGCGCCAACTGGTCGGCGATCACGCCGTTGTTGTCACGCTGCTCGTCGAGCAGGTGCAGGTCGACCACGTCGCCGAAGTGCAGGGTACGGAAGCCGGGAACGGTGCGGTGCATCGTGATGTACTCGTCGATTCCCGCGTCGACGCCGTCCCACCAGTGGGTCATCTCGTCGGAGGCGAAGCGCTCGTCGAGCCGCTGCAGGTAGGACTCCATCGTGCGCAGGGTCAACGCCTGCACGATCGCCCGCTTGTCCGGAAAGAACTGGTAGACCGACCCGATCGCCACTTCGGCGCGCTCCGCGAGCAGGGTCGTGGTCAGCCCCTCGTACCCCACCTCGTCGACGAGCTCGGCGCAGGCGTCCAACATGCGCTGTACCCGCGCGACACTTCGACCCTGCACCGGTACGCGGCGCAGCGGCCCGGTCGTGGCGGCTGGTGTGGACACTCGGCGCCACCCCCCTTCGACGGATGAACATATCTCTTGGTCACGAGTCCGTGACTACCGGTACAACGAGCGGACTGCAATTGCGGTATTTACCAGGGACAACGTTCCTGATATGAAGTCAGTTCATATTCATGAATGAGGAGCGCGCATGGTCGGCACCGCACCGCTCACCGCCCCCTGGTCCAACTGGGCCGGCAACCAGCGTGGCAGCGCCACCGCCATCCTGCGCCCCGGCTCGCCGGACGATGCGGCGGAAGCCGTCCGGGACGCCGCCGCCGCCGGAGGCCGCATCCGCGTCGCGGGCAGCGGCCACTCGTTCACCGCCGTCGCCCTCGCCGACGACCGGCGGATGGAGTTGTCCGAGCTGGAGACCTGCGTCAGCGTGGACGTCGCGCGCCGACTGGTCACCGTGCCGGCGGGAATGCCCCTGCACGCGCTCAACGGACTGCTCGCCCGGCACGGCCTCGCGCTGCCCAACCTGGGCGACATCGACGCGCAGACCATCGCCGGCGCCATCTCCACCGGCACCCACGGCACCGGCGCCGGCTACGGCTGCCTCTCCACCTTCGTCGAGGCCCTCACCCTGGTCACCGGCACGGGCGAGGTGCTGCGCTGCTCCGCGGACGAGCACCCCGACGTCTTCGCCGCCGCCCGGGTCTCGCTCGGCGCGCTCGGCGTCCTGGTCGAGGTGACCCTGCGCTGCGTGGACGCCTTCGTCCTACACGCCCACAAACGCCCCGCCGCCCTCGACGACGTGCTCGGCGACCTGCCCGCGCTGATCGGCCGGCACGACCACGTCGAGTTCTACTGGTTCCCCTACACGTCCCGGGTCCAGGTGAAGGCCAACGACCGGGTACCCGCCAACGACCGGCCGCTGTCCCGCTGGCGCGGCTGGCTGGACGACGACTTCCTGTCCAACCGGGTCTTCGCCGGGGCCTGCCGCCTCGGTCGGGCCGTGCCCGCCCTGGCACCCGGCATCAGCGCTGTCTCGGCCCGCGCGCTCACCGAACGGCGGTACACCGGACGCTCCGACCGGGTGTTCTGCACCCCGCGCCGGGTTCGCTTCGTCGAGATGGAGTACGGCCTCCCCCGCGCCGCGCTACCCGAGGCGCTCACCGCGCTGCGACGGATCGTGGACGGGCTCCCGTTCAAGATCCTCTTCCCGGTCGAGGTGCGCTTCACCGCCGCCGACGACATCTGGCTGTCCCACGGCTACGGCCGGGACAACGCGTACATCGCCGTACACCAGTACGTCGGCATGCCGTACGAGCCGTACTTTCAGGCGTTCGAGAAGGTCGCCGCGGCACTGGGCGGCCGCCCGCACTGGGGCAAGCTGCACTACCGCGACGCGGCGTCCCTCGCCGAGGCGTACCCCCGTTTCGCCGACTTCCAGGCGGTCCGCGACCGCCTGGACCCCCACCGCGTCTTCGCCAGCCCTCACCTGACCCACGTCCTCGGCGCCTGAGGGCGGCGTCCGCCCGTCAGACGTCCAGGACCACCGGCGGTGTCGACCACGTGGTGCGCGCCCGCGGTCGGCGCCTGTTCGACCTGGTCGCGCGTGGCGCTCAGCCGCCCGACGCCACCACCTGGTCCGGGCCGGCACCCAGGGCCCGGACGTAGCCGAGCACCCGCTGGTACGCCGTCCGATAGTCGCCCCGGAGGGGTGGCGGGGTGCCCGGGTCGGCAAGCGCCGCGGTCAGGTCGACCAGCCGGAGGGCCGGCGTCAGGTCGGTCCAGGTTGGCAGTGCCTCCATCCGGGTCACCGTCCAGCGCCCCGGAGCCGTCTCGGTGAAGGTCGCCCGGACCATCACACCCTCGCGGTTGTCGTCGATCGGCTCCTCGTGCCGGGCCAGTTCGTTGCCCATGCCGAAGACCACCCACTTGTCGCCGAAGCGCTGGAACGGCTGCACCGCGTGGGCGTGATGGCCCAGGATGAGGTCCACGTCGGGCGAGGAGATCAACTGCTGGGCCCAGGCCCGCTGGTCGGAGTCCGGCAGGTGCTGATACTCCGTGCCCCAGTGCAGGCTGAGCACGACGATGTCGGCACCGGCGGCCCGCGCCCTGTGGGCGGCGGCGAGGATCTCGGGCGGATCGATCAGGTTGGCCAACCACGGCTTGCCCGGGGGGCGACTCAGCCCGTTGAAGTTCAGGCTGTACGCCAGGTGCGCGACGCGAACGTCGCCGACCTGGTAGATCCGGGGTCGGGTCGCTTCGGCGGCGCTGCGGGCACTGCCGGTGTGCCCCAGCCCGGCGGCGTCGAGTGCGCGGATTGTCCGGGCCACCCCGTCGGCGCCTTGGTCGAGGGTGTGGTTGGAGGCGGTTGAGCAGCCGTCAAACCCGGTGGCGCGCAGCCCGTCGAGCACCTGCGGGGGCGCGTTGAACGACGGATAGCCGGCGAACGGGCCGGCGGGATCGGCCAGCGGCGTCTCGAGGTGGCACAGCGCCAGGTCGGCGTCGCGGACCGCCGGGGCGACCCCGGCGAACATCGGGGCGAAGTCCATGCTTCCGGCGCGGGCACCGTCCCGGCGCGCCTGGTCGGTCACCGCTGGATGGATCAGAACGTCGCCCGCGGCGACGAGTCGTACGGTCCGCCGGTCGGCGGGACTCCGGGTCGGCCCGGCGGACGGCCCGGGGGCGACGGCCTGCGGTGGAGCGTGCCACGCGCCAGCGACGGCTGGCGAGGGGTCGTCCGCGTCCATCGTCCGGATGCCGATCGCGGCCACGACGAGCAGCAACGCACCCGCCGCAGAACCGATGAGAACGCGGGGGCGCGGGACAGGGACTGCGAACATCCCCTCACGTTAGGCAGTCCACGCCAGAGCCCGGCCACCAAACTGGACATTTAACCCATTTGGGGCGGAAGCTAGTGTCACCCCTCGGCAGGACCGGTGGCGGCCTTCTTCGGAGCCGCCTTCTTCGCCGGAGCCGCCTTCCTGGCCGCCGTCGCCTTGGCAGTGGTGGTCTTCTTCGCGGCGGTGGACTTCGCGGCGGCAGCCGTCTTCTTCGTCGCCGTGGCCTTCTTCGCCGCCGTCGCCTTCTTCGCCGGGGCCTTCTTCGCCGCCGCCTTCTTGCGCGGCGCCGGACCCTTGGCCCGCTTGTCGGCCAGCATCTCGGACGCTTCCTCGATGCTCAGCGCCTCCGGGGTCTGCCCGCGCCGCAGGGACGCGTTGAACTCGCCGTCGGTGACGTACGGGCCGAACCGCCCGTCCTTGATCACCAGCGGCTTCTCGGTCAACGGGTCGACGCCCATCTCGCGCAGCGGCGGCGCGGCGGCCCGGCGGCCCCGGGTCTTCGGAGCGGCCAACAGGGCCAGCGCCTCGTCCAGGGTGACCGTGAACATCTGCTCTTCGGATTCGAGCGAGCGGAACTCCTCGCCCTGCTTCACGTACGGGCCGTAGCGACCGTTGTTGGCGAACACCTCAACGCCGTCGGGCGCGACGCCCACCAACCGGGGCAGGCTCAGCAGCCGCAGCGCCTCGTCGAGGGAGAGCGAGTCCGGTGTCTGCGAGCGCAGCAGCGAGGACTTGCGCTCGCCGCTGGAGACGTACGGGCCGAAGCGGCCGGACTTGAGCACGATCGGCTCGCCGGTGGCCGGGTCGTCGCCGAGCTTGCGCTCGCCGCTGCCGCCGAGGAACAGCTCGTGCACCTTCTCCGGGGTCAGCTCGTCCGGGGCCATGCCCTCGGGGATCGGCGCCCGGTCACCCTGGGGGCCAGCCTCCTCGCCCTCGGCCGGAGCGGCCGGCGTCTCGCCGGGAACCGCCCGCTGGAGGTACGGCCCGTACCGCCCGACCCGGACGACGACCTCGCGGCCGTCCTCGTCGGTGAAGAGCGGGATCGAGTTGACGCTGCGCGCGTCGATCTCGCTCAGGTTCTCGGTGACGAGCTTCTTGAGCCCACCGGAGCGGGCGATGTCCTGGTCGCCGGCACCGTTGGAGCTGCCGAAGTAGAACGCGGTGAGGAAGTCGACAGCGGCGTGGTCACCACCGGCGATCTCGTCCAGCTCGTTCTCCATCGTGGCGGTGAAGTCGTAGTCGATGAGGCGGGGGTAGTGCCGCTCCATCAGTCCGATCACCGCGAAGGCCAGGAACGTGGGGATCATCGCCTGGCCGCGCTTGGTGACGTACCCCCGGTCCTGGATCGTCTGCATGATCGACGCGTACGTCGACGGGCGGCCGATGCCCAACTCCTCCAGGGCCTTGACCAGCGACGCCTCGGTGTAGCGCGACGGCGGCTGGGTGTGGTGGCCCTGCGCGGCCAGCTCGTCGGCGGTCAGCCGCTGGTCCTTGACCAGGGTGGGCAGCCGACGCTCGGCGTCCTCGGCCTCGGCGTTCTCGTCGTCGCTGGACTCGACGTACGCGCGCAGGAAGCCCGGGTCGGTGATGGTCTTGCCGGTCGCGCCGAAGTCGGCCTCCTCCTGGGAGGTGGAGACCGCGCGGATGCGCACCGAGACGCTGGAACCGACGGCGTCGGTCATCTGCGAGGCGATCGTGCGCCGCCAGATCAGCTCGTAGAGCTTGAACTCCTCGGCGGACAGCTCCTTGGCCACCTCGCCCGGGGTACGGAAGTTGTCCCCCGCCGGGCGGATCGCCTCGTGCGCCTCCTGGGCATTCTTGACCTTGCCGGTGTAGCGACGCGGCTCCGGCGGAACGCTGCGCTCGCCGTACAGCTCGACGATCTGCCGGCGGGCCGCCGAGATGGCGGTCTCCGACAGGTTCACCGAGTCGGTACGCATATAGGTGATGTAGCCGTTCTCGTAGAGGCGCTGCGCGGTGCGCATCGTCTGCTGCGAGGACAGGCGCAGCTTGCGGGCCGCCTCCTGCTGGAGCGTCGAGGTGATGAACGGCGCGTACGGGCGGCGGCGGTACGGCTTCTCCTCGACCCGGGTGACCGTGAACGGCCGCCCGTCGAGCCGGGCGGCCAGACCCCGGGCACCGCTCTCGTCGAGGTGGACGACGCCCGCGCCGGCCCGGACCTTGCCCGTGGTGGGCTCGAAGTCCTTACCGGTGGCGATCCGGTCGCCGTTGAGCGCGATCAGGGTGGCGTTGAAGGTACGCGGCCCCTCACCGGCGTTGACCACGGCGAGGGTGGCCAGGATGTCCCAGTATTCGGCGGTGCGGAACGCCATCCGCTGCCGCTCCCGCTCCACCACGATCCGGGTCGCCACGGACTGCACCCGGCCCGCCGAGAGCTTCGGCATGACCTTCTTCCACAGCACCGGGGAGACCTCGTAGCCGTAGAGGCGGTCGAGGATGCGCCGCGCCTCCTGGGCGTCGACCAGGTCGCGGTCGATCTCCCGGGGGTTGGCCACGGCGGCCTGGATCGCCGGCTTGGTGATCTCGTGGAAGACCATCCGCTTGACCGGGACCTTGGGCTTGAGGGTCTCGACCAGGTGCCAGGCGATGGCCTCGCCCTCGCGGTCCTCATCCGTCGCCAGGAAGATCTCGTCGACCTCCTTGGACAGCTTCACCAGCTTGCTGATCTGCTGTCGGCGGTCGGCCGAGACGACGTAGAGGGCGTGGAAGCCGTTGTCCACATCCACCCCGAGGCGGGCCCAGGACTCGCCCTTGTACTTGGCCGGCACGTCGGCGGCGTTGCGCGGCAGGTCGCGGACGTGACCGAAGCTGGCCTCCACGACGTACCCCGGGCCGAGGTAGCCCGAGATCGTCTTGGCCTTCGCCGGTGACTCGACGATGACCAGACGGGTGGTTCCAGCGTTGCTCGGCACGTCTCTCCCCGACCTCACTCCTGCTCGTGGCCGGCCGGCGCCTAACGACAGCGACCGCTCTCGACCCCGCCGTGGCACCGGCGGTCCGGATGTCCAACGTAACGCGCCGTCCGCGTTTCGGGTTTCGCGGGCGGCAATCCGCTGCGGCGCGGCGGTCGAATCCCGCCCGCCGTGCTCGACACTGCCAGACGGCGCCACCGTACACCGTGGGTAGGCCCCGAAGCGGGTCCCTGTGACGATGAGGGACCCCCAACCAGCCCATCCAAGCCCAGCTGTCCAACACCAGACACCCCACCCCGGCCCCTCCCCGGCCCCTCCCGCTCGCGTCGATCATGGAGTTGTGGTGGGCGTTTAGGCCCCGAAGGAGAAGTACGTCCACCACCACAACTCCATGATCGACGCCGACTTTGGGCGGGGGCGGGGCGGCGGGGCGGCGGGCCGGGGCGGGGAGGGTTAGGGCCAGGCGTCGGGTGGGGCGGGTGCAGGCGGGGCGCCGACCAGTTCGGCGAGGCGGGCCAACCGGCGTCTGCCGGTTATCCGATACGCCGGGCCGCCCTCGTCGGGGCCGAGCAGCGTGCCGGCCAGGCCGGCGGCGGCGAGGGCCGCGCCGATCGCGTCCCAGGACCGCTGGTCATCCGCGCCGAGGCGCAGCAGGAAGCCGCCGGGCGGCTCCGGCGTCCCCGCGGCGGCGAGCCACAGCCGCAGCCGCCGGCCGGTCAGGTGGAAGGCCGGCGGAGGACGCTTCGCCGGCCCGTCCAGCCAGGCGACCGCGAGCGGCTTCAACAACCGGGTGTACGACGTCCGCACGGCGTGCCGCTGGTCCTCGGTCGGCTCCCAGCTCGCGGCCAACCCGCGCAGCGCCAGTTCGGCGACGAGCACGTGCACCCGCCAGGCGGCGTCCACCCGCACCGCGAGTCGGGCGGTCCCGCCCATCCGGACGACCTCGCCCGGCCCGGCGAGCAGCCCGGCCAGATCGGCGACCGCCGGTTCGGCCGCATCCGCGCCGAAGAAGACGAGTTGCCGTCCCCCGTCGTCGGCCCGGGGTGGCCCGGGAGGGGTCGACTCGGAACCGCCGCGCCGCCGGCTCGGACCCGCAGGCGCCGGGTCGGCCCGCGACGGGTCGGGCTCGGGTACGGGGAACAGCGCCGGCAGCGACTGCGCGGCCGGCGTGTCACCGAGCCCGTTCACCGACACTCGGGCACCTCGTCGAAGGCCTGTTTCAGCTCCTCGGAGTTGAGCTTGCTGGTGTCCAGCGCGCTGGCGTCGTACTCCTTGTTCAAGGTGTCGACGGCGGCCCGCACGCCGTCGTAGAAGGCGGCGGGCTCGCCGGTGCCCAGCCCCTCGATGGTGTCCCGGGCGCGGCCGTAGGCGTCCCGCATCTTCTCCAGCGACCCCCGGAAACCGGCGGAGATGGCCGCACCGTTGTCGGTCTCCGGGACGCCGGCCTGCTCGACCTTGCGGCGCGCGAGCTCGCTGGCCTGTTCCGCGCCGCCGAAGAGCCGCACCAGGTTCTCCTTGGCCTGCGCCGGAGTGGTCTGCGCCGTCATCTGCTGATCGGTGCTGCTGGTCAACTTGCTGATCTCGGAGCGCCACGGGGTGAGCGCGCCGCAGACCGAGGCCGCCCAGGCCCGTGGGCTGGGCCCACCGCAGCCGGTGAGGACGACGACGAGCGTGGCCAGGACCACCGTGAGCTTTCCGACGGCAGACGCCCGGCACGTACGCATGCGTTGCAGCGTACGACCTTCGGCCAGGTGTGGCACCGGGCCGGATGGCCGGGGTCCCCGCCCGACGGGTACGTCGAGCGGGGACCCCGGTGCCGCCGGTGTCAGGCGTTGACGGTCTCCGGACGGTGGTCGGCGCTGCCCGCGCCGGTGTCGGAGTCGTCCATGGCGATGCCCTTGCGCTTGCTGAAGACCACCGACGCCACGATGATCAGCGTCGCGACCAGCGCGATACCGATCCGCAGGCCGACATTGCGTTCGTCACCGACGCTCCAGGCCACCACGGCGGGGGCGATCAGCAGCGAGACCAGGTTCATCACCTTGATCAGCGGGTTGATGGCCGGGCCGGCGGTGTCCTTGAACGGGTCGCCGACGGTGTCGCCGATGACCGTGGCGGCGTGCGACTCGGAGCCCTTGCCGCCGTACGCGCCGTCCTCGACCAGCTTCTTGGCGTTGTCCCAGGCCCCACCGGAGTTGGACAGGAACACCGCCATCAGCGTGCCGGCTCCGATCGCGCCGGCCAGGTAGGAGGCCAGCGCGCCCGGGCCGAGGCCGAAGCCGACGGCGATCGGCGCCAGGATGGCGAGCAGGCCGGGGGTCATCAGTTCGCGCTGCGCGTCCCGGGTGCAGATGTCGACGACCTTGCCGTACTCCGGGCGCTGGGTGCGGTCCATGATGCCGGGCAGCTCACGGAACTGCCGGCGGACCTCCATGACGACCGCGCCGGCCGAGCGGGACACCGCGTTGATCGCCAGCCCGGAGAAGAGGAAGACGACCGCCGCACCGATGATCAGTCCGACCAGGTTGCGCGGGTTGGCCACGTTCAGCGAGTTGAGGATCTCGGTGCCGACGTCGCCCACGCCGGCGTCCGCGTACGCGGTCCGCAGGGTGTCCGTGTACGAGCCGAACAGCGCGGTCGCCGCCAGCACCGCGGTGGCGATCGCGATGCCCTTGGTGATGGCCTTGGTGGTGTTACCGACCGCGTCCAGCTCGGTGAGGATGCGCGCGCCGTGCTCGTCGATGTCGCCGGACATCTCCGCCACGCCCTGGGCGTTGTCGGAGATCGGCCCGAAGGTGTCCATGGCGACGATGACGCCGACGGTGGTGAGCAGGCCGGTGCCGGCCAGCGCCACCGCGAACAGCGACAGCGTGATGGAGCTGCCGCCGAGCAGGAACGCACCGAAAACGCCGGCGCCGATCAGCAGCGCCGAGTAGACCGCCGACTCCAGACCCACGCTGATGCCGGCGAGGATGACGGTGGCCGCGCCGGTCTGCGAGCTCTTGCCGATGTCCTGTACGGGCCGCTTGTTGGTCTCGGTGAAGTAGCCGGTCAGCGCCTGGATCGCGGCGGCCAGCACGATGCCGATCACCACCGCGCCGATGGCCACCAGTCGCGGGTTGCGGTCGACGTCGGTGAGGCCACCCTCCAGGTCGGCGAAGGTCGCCGGCAGGTACGCGTACGCGGCGATCGCCACCAGCACCGCGGAGATCACGGCGGAGATGTAGAAGGCCCGGTTGATCGCGGTGAGACCGTTGCGGTCGGAGGCGCGCAGCCGGGTGATGAAGACGCCGACGATGGCGACCAGCACGCCGATGGTGGAGATGATCAGCGGGAAGACCAGACCGTCCTCGCCGAAGGCGGCCCGCCCGAGGATCAGCGCGGCCACCAGCGTCACCGCGTACGACTCGAACAGGTCGGCGGCCATGCCGGCGCAGTCACCGACGTTGTCGCCCACGTTGTCGGCGATGGTGGCGGCGTTGCGCGGGTCGTCCTCGGGGATGCCCTGCTCGACCTTGCCGACCAGGTCGGCGCCGACGTCGGCGGCCTTGGTGAAGATGCCGCCGCCGACCCGCATGAACATCGCCAGCAGGGCGGCGCCGAAGCCGAAGCCCTCCAGCACCGTGGGCGCGTCACCCCGGTAGACCAGGACGACCAGCGCGGCGCCGAAGAGGCCGAGGCCGACGGTGAGGAAGCCGACCACGCCGCCGGTCCGGAAGGCGATCTTCATGGCGGCCTCCCGGCCACCCTGTCGCTCCCGGGCGGCGGCGGCCACGCGCAGGTTCGCGCGGGTCGCCAGCCACATGCCGGCGCCACCGATGGACGCGCTGAACACGGCGCCCACCACGAAGAAGAGCGAGCGGCCGAGCTTCACGGCCATCTCGCTGCCGTCGGTGTCGTGCACCGGCAGCAGGAAGAGCAGCACCACGGCGACGACGACGAAGATCGCCAAGGTGCGGAACTGGCGGAGCAGGTAGGCCGAGGCGCCCTCCTGGACCGCCCCCGAGATCTCCTGCATGTTGGTGGTGCCCTTGCCGGCTGCCAGCACGGTCTTCGTCAAAGCGGCGGCGAAGACGAGCGCCACCAGCGCGATGACCGCGGCGATGACGACGTACGTGACATTGCCTCCGGTAAGGGAAAGCCCGCCGCCATCGGCGGCCAAGGTCTCGGACATCTGTGTCCTCCTGTTACCGAACACTCGCGTCGACGGGTGGAGACGCACCGGTCGACGCCTGGATGCGGACTCGCAAGCGCGCGCCAACCCACCCCAGCGGACCAGCGATGACCACCCATACCCGCTGGCTGCGGGTTGGATCACTTGCTGACAACCCGGGTACTGTAGCCCTCCACAGTGTTCGAGGTCACACCGAGGTGGCACCGTGTCTCGATGATCTTCGTCGCTGTGTTATGAAACGAAATCTGATATAGGGCCCGATCGATGACGACAAGGCCGCATCCCCGGTGGGGACACGGCCTTGTGAGCATTCGTTCCGAAGTCAGCGCCCGACGGGCCACACCATTCGCACCTCGGTGCCGATGCCCTCGTCGACCGGGCGCACCTGCAGGTCCTCCACGAAGCCCGCGAGCAGAGCGAACCCGACACCAGTGGTCAACGCCTCGTCGGTCAGCGACTCGTCGGCCAACTCGTCCGGCGGCAGCGCCGCCAGCCCGATGCTGGCCTCGATCGGCGCCCGGTCCACGACCCGCACCGCGTACGTGCCACCGTCGGACATCTCCACCAGCACCGGATCGGCCAGGCCGTACTGACGGTGCAGCGCGACCGCCCGGGTGCACGCCTCACCGATGGCCAGGCGCACCTCGTCCAGCAGGTCCTCGCGGACACCGGCCCGTCGGGCGACGGCCACGCCGACCAGTCGGGCGGTACGCACGTGCACCGGGGCCGGAGAGAAGGAGAGCCGGACCGTCGCCATCACGCGTTGGCGCCGCTCGGGCCCGCGCCGGCCGCGGCCTCGACCGTGGCGTGCAGCGGGAACACCTGGTCCAGCGCCGTGATCCGGAAGATCTTGAGCAGCGGCTCCTTGTCACAGACCAGGGCGAACGAGCCGCCCGCCGTGCGCAGCCGCTTGTGCGCGCCCACCAGCACGCCCAGCCCGGTCGAGTCGAGGAAGTCCACCCGCCCGAGGTCCACGATCACGTGCCGGGCGCCGCCGTCGATCAGCTCGAGGAGACGTTCGCGGAGCCGGGGCGCGGTGTAGACGTCCACCTCACCGCCGACCTCAAGCACCGTGTGCTCGCCCACGGTACGCGTCGCCAGCGACAGCTCCATCGGTCCTCCTCGCCAGAGCCGTAAACTCTCCTGGGCATCTAACCACTACCGCCGGGACACCCTGCGGTCACCGGCGGCGGCTCTTCCCTTACCCCGGGGCCCGGCTTTTCATCTCCGAACACCAGTGCGAGAGTGCAGGACGTGACTTCCTCCCCGCCGGTCGACCTGCTGCGCCGGCTGCGCGCACGGGGCGCGGGCGACCCGGTCACCCACGTCGAGCGGGTGCCCGCCCGCGTCGGGGTGCCGGCGCCGTGGCCGGCGTGGGCGCCGCCGGAGCTTCGGGCGGCGTTCGCCCGCCGCGGCGTGGTCGCGCCCTGGCAGCACCAGGCCGAGGCGGCCACCCTGGCGTACGAGGGCAGCCACGTGATCGTCGCCACCGGCACCGCGTCCGGCAAGTCCCTGGCGTACCAGCTCCCGGCGCTGGCCACGCTGCTCGCCGACCCCCGGGCCACCGTGCTCTACCTGGCACCGACCAAGGCCCTCGCCGCCGACCAGCTGCGGGCCGTCGCCGGCCTGGAGCTGGAGGGGGTACGCCCCGCCTGCTACGACGGGGACACGCCGCGCGCGGAACGGGAGTGGATCCGCCGACACTCCCGCTTTGTGCTGACCAACCCGGACATGCTGCACCACGGCGTCCTGCCCGGCCACGCCCAGTGGTCGGGGTTCCTGCGCCGACTGGCGTACGTGGTGATCGACGAGTGCCACACCTACCGGGGTGTGTTCGGCTCGCACGTGGCGCACGTACTGCGCCGGTTGCGCCGGCAGTGCGCGCGCTTCGGGGCCAGCCCGGTGTTCGTCCTCGCCTCGGCCACCTCCGGCGACCCGGCGACCGCCGCCGCGCGACTCACCGGACTGCCGGTGACCGCGGTCACCGAGGACACCTCGCCGCGCGGCGGGGTGACCTTCGCGCTCTGGGAACCGCCACTGCTGCCACCGGACTCGGGCTCCTCTTCCCCGGTCCCCCCGCAGGCGACAGGCGACCACGACGACCTTCGTCAGGTCCGCCGGTCCGCGCTGCGCGAGACCGCGGACCTGCTCGCCGACACGGTCGCCGAGGGGGTACGCACGCTCGCGTTCGTCCGTTCCCGCAAGGGCGCCGAGGTGGTGGCGGCCAACGCGCGGCGGGCGCTCGACGACGCCGTGCCCGGGCTCGGCGACCGGGTGGCCGCCTACCGGGGCGGCTACCTGCGCGAGGAGCGCCGCGAGCTGGAACGCGCGCTGCTGCACGGTGACCTGCTCGGCCTGGCCTCCACCAACGCGCTGGAGCTGGGCGTGGACCTGGTGGGGCTGGACGCGGTGTTGATCTGCGGCTATCCGGGCACCCGGGCGTCGCTGTGGCAGCAGGCGGGCCGCGCCGGGCGTTCCGGTCAGGAGGCCCTCGCGGTGCTGGTGGCCCGGGACGACCCGCTGGACACCTACCTGGTGCACCACCCGGAGGCGATCTTCGGTGCGCCGGTGGAGGCGACGGTGCTCGACCCGGCCAACCCGTACGTGCTGGCCCCGCAGCTGGCCTGCGCCGCCGCCGAGGCGCCGCTGACGCCGGCCGACCTGGCGCTCTTCGGCGACGGGGCAAAGGAGGCCATCGACCAGTTGGTCGATGCCGGGGCGCTGCGACAGCGGCCCACCGGCTGGTACTGGCGACACCGCGAGCGCCCCGAGGTGGACCTGCGCGGCGAGGGCGGCGCGCCGGTCTGCGTGGTGGAGTCGGCCACCGGCCGGCTGCTCGGCACCGTCGACGGCAGCTCGTCCCACTTCCTGCTCCACCCCGGCGCGGTCTACCTGCACCAGGGCGTCTCATACGTGGTCGACGAGCTGGACCTCGCCGACGGCTGCGCGCTGGTGCACGTCGAGGAGCCGGACTGGTCCACCCACGCCCGGGACGTCACCGACCTGTCCGTGGTGTCGGTGCGCTCCTACGTCGACGCCGGGCCGGTCGGGATGTTCCTCGGCGAGGTGGACGTCACCAGCCAGGTGGTGTCGTACCAGCGGCGCAGGATCGCCACCGGCGAGGTGATCGACACCCGGCCGCTGGACCTGCCCGCCCGGGAGCTGCGGACGGTGGCGGTGTGGTTCACGCTGTCCGAGCGGTCGCTGACGTCCGCCGGGGTGCAGCCGGCCGACGTGCCGGGCGCGCTGCACGCCGCCGAACACGCCGCGATCGGCCTGCTTCCGCTGATGGCGACGTGCGACAGGTGGGACATCGGCGGCCTCTCCACCGCCCTGCACCCGGACACCGAGGCGCCGACGGTGTTCGTCTACGACGGTCACCCGGGCGGCGCGGGCTTCGCGGAGCGCGCCTACGGGACGGCGTCGGCGTGGCTCCGGGCCACCCGCGACGCGATCGCGGAGTGCGGCTGCGAGACCGGCTGCCCGTCCTGCGTGCAGTCGCCGAAGTGCGGCAACGGCAACAACCCTCTCTCGAAGCCGGACGCGATCCGGGTCCTCGACGTGGTGCTGGGCAATCTGCCCTCCTGAGCCACCTTGCATGAATCCCGGTGGCACTGGGCACAATGATGTGGGAGCGCTTCCATCGATGTTTGTGTTGTAGTTCGCCCCCGCGCCCGAGGAGAAGTTGTGGCCGACACGATCGCTGAGACCGTCGACCTGCTCTACACCATCGACCAGGAACACCTCACCCTCGACCAGCAGATCGCGCTCGGGGCCGCGCTGGCCGCGTTGGCTCAGGCCGAACGGCTGGAGCAGATCAACGAGAGACTGCGCGGCATCCACCAGGTGCTCAACACCTGGTCGTTGAAGTCGACGGTGGACGGTCGCTGAACCCGCGCGTGACCGGTCCGGCCGGGCGGACCGGTCAGGCTGGGCCAGTCGGGGCGAACTGGTCGGAGTGAGCCCGGGTCGGGGTGGCCTCGGGGTGAGCCGGTTCGGGGTGCGCGGGTTCGGGGTGCGCGGGTTCGGGGTGCGCGGATTGGTCGGGTGGGTGAGTCGGATGAGCATGGGCCGACGGGGTTTGCCCGGCTGTGCGAGACTCCGGCGCGACACCCCCTGAGGAGACCAGATGCAGCTCGACAACTTGCAGACCCTGCAGCAGTTCCACATCCGCCAGCGGCTGCGGATGATGGTCAACCAGTACGAGGTCCGCGCGGTGGCGCCGGACGGCAGCGAGGGCGAGTTGCTGGCCTTCGCGCAGCAGAAGCGGCTCGCTTTCAAGGAGCAGGTGACGATCTACACCGACGACTCCAAGCAGCAGCCCCTGCTCGGTTTCAAGGCCCGCCAGCGCCTCGACCTCGGCGCCACGTACGACGTCACCGACGCGGCCGGCAACCCGATCGGCCTGTTCCGTAAGGACTTCGCCCAGTCCCTGCTCCGCTCCACGTGGCACGTCGAGCAGGCCGGTCTGCCGCAGGTGACGGGTCAGGAGCGCAGCCTGCCGGTGGCGCTGCTGCGCCGGTTCGTCGACTCGCTGTCCTGGCTGCCGTACCACTTCGACTTCCTCGCCGGCGGCCAGCCCGTCTTCTCGGTGGTCAAGAAGTGGGGCCTGCGCGACAAGTACGTCGTCGAGGTGCAGAACCCACAGATCGACCGCCGCCTGGTGATCGCCATGGCCGTCGCCCTCGACGCGCTTCAGGCTCGCTGACGCACCCTGGCTGGCGTTTTCGCCACCTTGCCCGCGATCTTGCACTTTGTGCGCTGACATAGGCCACGAAAGCCACATCTCGTCGACACAAAGTGCAAGATCGGCGGAGCTGCCCACTCAAGCTCGGCCGGCGGGGCAGGGCCTACTGCCCCGCCCTGCCCCGCCGCCGACTGCTGCCCAGTCCAACCCGACCAGGGCCCTACCCACTCCGATCCGGCCGGGTTCTGCCGTTCAGCCGCGTACCGGCCCGGCGCGGGCCGTCGACGCCGCGACCCGCGTCAGACCCGGAATCGGCGTGAACGCCACCTCGACGGTCACCAGCACGTCCAGCCCGTCGACAACGCAGTCCACCATCCGGCCGTCGTTGCGCTGGACGATGTCCGTGGCGTACGCGCACGCCGCCCCGTCACCGTCGAGCGCCCGGGTAGCACCGGCCAGCGCGCCGAGATCAGCGGCCACCGCCGCGCGCTGAGACGCCATCCCGGTCGCGGCGACGGCGGCGCCGAATGTCCCGACCAGCACGAACACGAGCCCCAGCGCGAGCAGCAGAACGGTCGCGCCACCCCGCTCCGCGTCCGCTCGGCCGTCACGCTCTCGCTCCATGTCAAGGCTGCGGCTGCGGAACTGACCGTGGCGTGAGCCGATGCCAGGGCTGCCGCCGTTACCGGGCGACCGTACCTTTAGCCGGGGCATCACCCGCTGATTTCCTGAGCGCCGGGTTCCATCGCTGCGACGGCGGTGGCTACCACGGTGATCCGTGGTAGCCGGCCCCCGAGCGCACGGACGGGCGCACGGACGGTCGCCTGCACCCGATCGCCGTCGATCGACACCGACACCTCGGCCCCCGGTGGCGCGGTCTGTGCACCGTCCTCGTTGCCGACCCCCCGGGCGGCGGCGAGCGCGGCTTCCCGGGCGGTGTGCAGGCAACTCGCCTGTGTGCTGACGGCGTTCACCGCCGTCAGGCCGGCGAGGAGGAGCAGGAGAAGCGCCGGCAGGCCGGCCGCCAGTTCGGCGGTGAAGGATCCCCGCTCGTCGCCGACGAGGTGGGCCCACCGGCCGCCGTCGGACGCGCGCCCGGGAGCGTCCGTGTTCCGCGTACGGTCGACCTGCCGGCGCCCGATCACTTGAGTGCCCGGTCGATGACCGCGGTCAGCGCCGACTGGACGTTGCCGGAGGTCAGCACCTTCAACAGGATCCCGGCGAAGGCCACCGCGGCGAGCGTGCCGACGGCGTACTCGGCGGTGTTCATCCCGTCGTCGCCGCGCAGTCGGGCCATGAGTTTGCGCATGGATCTTCCCTTCCTCGATCGGTCAGAGCACGTCGCCGAGAACGGCGACGATCACCGGCACCAGGCCGGCGAGAATGAACGCGGGCAGGAAACAGAGCCCCAGTGGCAGCACGATGAGGACGCCCGCCCGACGGGCCGACGCCTCGGCGGCGGTGGCCCGGTCGGCCCGCAGGTCGTCGGCGAGACGGGTCAGCGCACCGGCCAGCGCCGCGCCGCTGTTGGCCGAGCGGAACGCCGCCGCGGCCATCCGATCCGCCCCTGGCACACCGTCCAACGCAGACCACGCCTCCGTCGGGCCGCCGCCGAGGAGCAACGTGCGGCCCACCCGGGCCAGTCGGGTGGCCAGCGGGCCGTCCAACGCCTCGGCCACCGACAGGACCGAGCGGTCCACCGGCGCACCGGCCCGCATCGCCGCCGCCAGGAGGTCGGCGGCGAGCGGCAGGTCGGCGGCCTCCCGAAGCCGCTGGTTGCGTACGGCGGGAGGCTCGATCCGCCGCAGCGACACATCCAGCAGGACGGCGACCGGAACTGCGCCCAGCAATCCGAACCATCCGCCGACAACCACTGCCACGGCGAGCCCGGCCATGCCTGCCGCGAGTCGGATCGCATCCGGACGGCGGCGTATCCCGGCAGTCCAGCGAGTGACCAGCGCCGTGGACATCAGGTGGTCCGTCCCGGCCCAGCGCCCAGCCGCTCAGCCCAGAAGAGGCCGACGATCTGTAGGGCGACGGCGAGGACCGCGCACACCCCACCGACCGTGTCGTGCAGGAGCACCGCCAGGGGGTCGACCCCGATCCCGTACCCGAGCCCGATCCCACCGATCGGCAGAGCCGCTAGCAACCAGGCGGTAGCGCGTGCGCCCGCCGCCTGTGCCGCTGCGGCGGCCAGCCCACGGTCGGTCGCACGGGCGTCCGCCTCGATCCGCTCGATCAGCTCCGCCAGCGGCGCGCCGGTCCGATCCGCCAGCCGCACGGCGGCCGAGGTCAGGTCGCGAAGCCGATCGACGCCGGCCATCGATGCTCCCGCGACGGAGGCGATCTCGAGGGCCGGCGGCACGGGCGAACCCGCCCGAAGGTCGGCCGCCAGGCCGCACAGGAGGTCCAGGCCGCGCCGTCGATTCAGCTCGACCTGCCGATTCGTTCTCCAGCGCAGCAGGGCGCGGATAGCGAGCGTGCCGTAGCCGGCCATCGCCACGGCGGCCACCGGCCCGCCGGAGACGGCTCCGACACCTGCTCCCACCAGACCGGCCAGGAGCAGCACACGACGCGGTGACCGTCGCGCGCGTACCGCAAGGGTCGCAAGCTGCCCACCGTTCTCCGGGCCCGCCGGCTCCGCGAACAGCCCGCCGGCCGCGTGGCCCGCCTGGTCCGCGAACTGCCCGCCAGTCGCGTGGCCCGCCTGGTCCGCGAGCTGCCCGCCGGCGGCGTGGTGCGGGGGCCTGGCTTCCTTGCGGGTTTCGGCCTCCGGCCCGGCGACGGCGGACGGGCGGCGCGAGTCCCGACGGGCCGGCGGACGTGCCGGACCGGCCGGCCGGGTGGGCCCCGCCGGTCCACCGATCGCCCTGGAACGGCCCGGGCTGTCGTCCAGGTCCCGAGTGGACCAGGCGACCGCCGTCCGCCCGCTGCTGGACGTCGGCTGCGCGAGTACGCCCGGTTGGGCCGGGGCCACCACGCCGTCGAACTCGTCGATGGGGCGGTCCTGCCCGCGAGCGAGGTCTCTGATCCACTCGACCAGGGCGTCGTCCGGGTCGACACCGGTGGCACGGGTCGGGGCCAGCACCCGACGCCGGCGGTCTCTGATGCTCTTCGCCCGCCAGATCACCAGGATCGCGGTGGACAGCAGTGGCGCCGCGACCAGCGCCATCGTGGCGTTCATGCCGGACCTGCCGATCCCGGCCACGGCTCGGTGAGGATCGGCGGGACCGCGACGCCCCGGTCCCGCAGCAGCGCGCCGAACGTACGGGCGGCCAGGCCCAGGCCTCGTCCACGTACCCAGGCGGGCACCACGGTGGCCAGGCGTTCCGGCCCTTCGGGGAGCAGGAGACAGATCGATTCGAGGACGCGGCCCTGATCGCCGCGACGTACCTGGAGCAGCACCTGAAGCGCGGCGACGACCTGGGCGTGCAGCGCGGCGCGGGGCAGACCGCCGAGCATGCCGAGCGCCTCCAGCCGGGCCGGCACGTCGGACGGGGTGTTGGCGTGCAGCGTGCCGGCACCGCCGTCGTGACCCGTGTTCAACGCGGCCAGCAGGTCGACCACCTCTGCGCCCCGGCACTCCCCGACGACCAGGCGGTCCGGACGCATCCGC
Source organism: Micromonospora sp. DT44 (assembly GCF_049841635.1). Taxonomy (NCBI): domain Bacteria; kingdom Bacillati; phylum Actinomycetota; class Actinomycetes; order Micromonosporales; family Micromonosporaceae; genus Micromonospora; species Micromonospora sp. DT44. Next base: position 26,434 of record NZ_JBNCKS010000004.1, read on the forward strand.
AGCGCCTGCCGGACCAGGTCTCCGAGGCTGACCACGCCCGTCCCCTCGACGTTGGCGGTACGGGCCTGGAGCCCGACCACGTGTGGATGCCCCGGCTGAAGCTCTGCCGCGTCCTCGACCAGGACGATCCGTTCGGTGGCCGGCACCAACCCGAGCAGGGTGTTGAGCAGGGTCGTCTTGCCCGAGCCCGTGCCGCCGGTGACCAGGTACGCCAACCGGGCCGCGACGACGGCGGCGAGCAGCGGTGCCACCGGTCGCGGCACCGTCCCCTGGCTCACCAGCTCGTCGAGCGTGTACGGGCGATGCCGGAACGTCCGCAGGGACAAATAGGGGCCCTCGGTCGCCACCGGAGGCAGTACGGCGTGCAGGCGGGTGCCGTCGGGCAGGCGGGCGTCCGCGTACGGGGAGCCGTCGTCGAGCCGCCGACCCGCGCTGGCGATGAGCCGCTGCGCCAACCGGCGGACGTCGTCGACCGAGCCGACCGGGATCGGCACCTGGTGCAGCCCCGCACCCCGGTCCACCCAGACGCGTACGCCGTTGACCAGGACGTCGGTCACCTCCGGGTCGGCCAGCAGCGGGGCGAGTGGTCCGGCGCCGACGAGGTCGTCGTGCACCCGGTCGGCGATCCGCAGGACGGCGGTGTCGCCCAGCACGGCAGCGGTGGGCTCGGCGCGTACGGCGGACACGATCGCCGCCGGGGTGACCGGATCGGTGGCGGCGACGATCCGCTGCCGCACCCGGGCCGCGAAGGAGGGGCCTTCCGGCTGGCCGCTCATGCCGCACCGGTCGTGGCACCGGTGAGGTCCGCGACGATCCGCTGGCACAGGGCGGCGAGCGGACCCTTGCCTGCCGCCGCCGGTGCCTCGCCGCGTTCGAGGCCCCGGCAGAGCCCGGGCTCGGGGCGCAGCGTGCCGGCGAGGGGAAGCCCGAGGGCCCGCGCCACTTCGGTGGCGCGCAGGCGGCCGGGGGCGGGCCCGCGCACCACGACCGAGAGCGCGTCGCAGTGTGGTGCGGCCACGGCCACCACCCGGGCGGCGGCCGCGGTGGCACGCAACTCTGCCGGTACGACGACGAACGCCTGGTCGGCCGCCTGCAACGCGACCACGGCGGCGTCGTCGAGCTGCCGGGGCAGGTCGATCACGACGAAGTCCCGGCCCCGGTGGGCGGCGTCGACGGTCGCCGCCATGGCCGCGGCGGGCAGCGCCAGCATCTCGCCGCGATCCCAGGAGAGCACCACCAGGTCGCCCCGACTGGGCAGGGCCTGGACCAGCGCGGGGGCGTCCACCCGCCCGTCCGCGCTGGTGAGCGACGGCCAGCGCAGTCCCTCCAGCTGTTCCCAGCCGAGGACGAGATCGAGGCCACCGCCGAGCGGATCGGCGTCGATGAGCAGGGTGCGCAGTCGGGCCCGCGCGGCGGTCACCGCGAGGCCGCCGGCGAGCACGCTCGCCCCGGCGCCACCTCGGCCACCGAACAGGGCGACGACCCTCGCACCTGGACCGTCCGGCTGGTCGGGGCCGTGCTCGGCCAGGCGGTCCACGAGCCACGGTTCGGCGGCGGGCAGCGCGGCGACGTGTTCGGCGCCGATCAACTCGGCGATCTGCCAGCCGGGGTCGATCTGACCGGCCCGGCCGACGAGCACCAACCGGGGCCGCTTCGGTAGTCGGGCCCGCAGGCACGCCTGCGACTGGTCGACACCGAGCAGCACCAGCGGCGCGGAGGCCCAACGGGTGCGCGCCGCGGCCGGGTCGGCCGCGAGTTCCACCTCGGTTCCGCCGGCGGCGGCGAGCCGGAGCAGGTCGTCGAGCAGGTCGCCGTCCCCCGTGACGACCAGTGGGAGCCGTCGGATCGGCGGAACGGAGGTACGGGGTGCCATCGCGGCCTCCAGCGGTCGGGATCGGATGCACCGCCGACCCTGCTCGCGATGAGCCCCGAACGACGCCCTCGACCCGGCCGCCTGTGGACAACTCAGGGGCCTGTGGACAACGCCCGCCGAGACTGTTGATCTGCTACGCGCACTGGCGTTTGTGCAGCTAGCGGCGCTGCCGCAGAAATACCGCAGGGCCGCTCCCGAGAGAGCGGCCCCAGAAATCGGTGTTCAGCCGACGTGGTCGGTCCAGGCAGTATCGATGATCATCTGGTACGCGCTGATCCGTACCGGCGTGAGCGTCAGCATCTCGTGGGCGAGCAGGACACCCGTGTTCCCGTCGAAGATCAGGAGGAATTGGACGTCGTGTTCCCGGTCGTCGTAGGTGACCGCGACACCGGCCCGACCGGCGCGATCGGTCACCTGCCCCCGCCAGCGCAGGCCGGGCAGGTCGGCGAGGACCCGCAGGATCTCCGCTCGGGTGGCGCGCGGTATGACGTACCGCGCGTAGAGCGTGCCGACCTCCTTGCTCGCGGCCCCCGGGCCGTACTCAATCTTGAGCAGTTCCCGCAGTCGCACCTGATCGGCCGGTGGTGGCGTCAGCTCCATCGGTGGCAGCGGGATCAGCGACGACTCGGAAGAATCGGCCGGGCCCTGGGGGATTTTGCGCCGCCAGTACGCCTGGGACTTTTCGTCGGGGTACTGCGGCTCCAGTTGGGTGTTGGCCTGGCTGCCGGTCCCGTCCGCGGCCTGCCACACCTTGGCCTCGCCGACAAAGGCGACGTGGTAACGGTCGTCGGGCGAACTCATCACCGGGTCACCCCACACCTTCGTGTGGTGGTACATGTAGCGCCCGCCGCGGTTGTCGTACCCCGCGTCCTTGATCTTGCTGGCCAGCGTGCGCAGCCGCGGGCCGGCAGCCGGCGGGTCGGCGTCGAACTGGTACGCGACCGGCACGAGCACCAGGCCCGCCGCGTCCCCGGGCCCAGGCGGGACGTCCGGCGTGCTCTCGCCGGACGGCCGCAGCGCGGCCGCAGCGCCGGCCGCCACCGCGAGCGTCCCGCCGGGAGCGCCACTGGTTGGCCAACAGGCGCCGGGCCACCCCGTACAGCCATGGCAGGCTGCGGTCCGGCACCTCCCGACGCCGCCGCCACGCAACGACGAACACCTCCTGGGCGAGTTCCGCCGACGCGTCGGCGTCGCCGAGGCGGCGCAGACCGTACCTCACGATGTGCGCGTACTCGACGGCGTAGAGGCTGGTGAACCAGACCTCGTCACGCTTCCCCGGTGGACCCACCCGAACCCCCATCACGTCGGCGACCCTCACCCTGGCTTGTGTCGCGGAAGGCCCGACGATTACCGCGCCGCAAACTGTCGGAGCCGTCGGGCACACTCCCGGCCGTGAATGTGGAGGAGTTCTGGGGCGTCGTGGAGAGGGCACGGGCTGCGGCAGGCGTGGCGGCGGACCAACCGCAACGCGACGGTCAGCCGAGCGCGGTGGCTGACGCCCTGGTCGTGGAGCTGACGCGACTTCCGTTGTCGCACATCGTGGCGTTCGACCAGATGTTCGGCGAGGTGGCCGATCGAGCGGACAACTGGGATGTCTGCGCGGCCTGCTGGATCATCGAGTACGGGTTCCTCTCCGACGACGGATTCTCCGACTTCCAGGCGGGGCTGATCGGCCTGGGCAGAGATGCGTTCGAGTCAGCGGCACGTGATCCCGACTCGCTCGCCGACCATCCCGCAGTACGGCAGATCAGCGCATCGGAGGGCCGCCATCTGTGGATCGGCGACGAAGCTCTCCTGTGCGCTGCGGAGGCGGCGTACGAGCGGCTGACGGGCGACTCGGAGGCCTTCTGGGACGTCGTCGAATCAGCGCAGTCCGCCAATACTGCTCCACCGGAAGAACCTGCTGACGAGCGCTGGGACCTCACCGACGAAGACGAGTGGCGGCGGCGACTGCCCCGGCTCTTCGAGCTGTTCCGCGCCCGCCGACTCGCGGCCCAGTAGGAAGAGCGGGAGCGCTCCCCGACAAAGGGACGACCCCCGTCGGGGGGAGACGGGGGTCGTCAACGGTTCGGCTCCGGGGGGGTCGAGCCGAACCACTCAGCGGTCACGGGGGGTGCAACCGCCGAGGGCCTGTCTGTTTCGGGTATGTGAATGCACGTCGTGCGGACAAGTCTGCCTGAGCGGGCCCGTCACGTCGAGTGGTGTTCACTCCACTCAGCGCGAAAATCTCCTCGCTGAATGTGAGCACGGTCACGCTGAGCGGTGGTGGGGGCGCCCGTCCGCAGGTCCAAGGGGTGGCCTGACCCCGGGCACCCGCCGACGATAGACCATCCGGCTAGACTTTCGCGCCGTGGGCCGAAGTGCCGCTTTCTTCGATCTGGACAAGACCGTCATCGCCAAGTCGAGCGCCCTGGCGTTCGGTCGGCCGTTCTACCGGGACGGGCTGATCACTCGGCGTGACGTGGTCAAGTCGGCGTACGCGCAGCTGATGTTCCGGCTGGGCGGCACCGACGAGCAGACCATGGCCCGAACACGGGACTACCTGGCCGCGCTCTGCAAGGGCTGGCAGGTGGAACAGGTCCGCCAGATCGTCGCGGAAACGCTCCACGAGCTGATCAACCCCTATGTGTACGCCGAGGCCGCCGCCCTGATCGAGGAGCACCAGGCGGCCGGGCGGGACGTGGTGCTGGTGTCGGCGTCCGGCGAGGAGATGGTCCGCCCGATCGGCGAGCTGCTCGGGGTGACCGACGTGATCGCCACCCGGATGACGGTGCGGGACGGCCGTTACAGCGGTGAGGTCGAGTTCTACGCGGCCGGCCCGAGCAAGGTCGAGGCGGTCACCGAGTTGGCCGCCGCCCGGGACTACGACCTGGCCGACTCGTACGCCTACTCCGACTCGTACAGCGATCGTCCGCTGCTGGAGTGCGTGGGGCACCCGAGCGTGGTCAACCCGGACCGGCAGCTCCGCAAGCTGGCCTCGGAGAACGCCTGGCCGGTGCTGGAGTTCCGGCACCCGATTCCGCTGGGTCGCCGTTGGCGGGAGCGGCCGGCCGTCCCGGTGGCGGCGGCCGCGCTGGGGGTCGGTGTGGGAGTAGCCATCGGCATCGCCTGGTACGGCCGGCACCGCCGCACGCGCGCCGCCGCCACGGCCTGACCGAGCCCCGTCAAGGCAACGCACGGCCTCGGCACTCGCCGGCAACGCCACCCTCGGTAGGCATCCGCTCTCTCGGCGCTCACCCCTCAGGGTGTCACCGGCATCGTCGACAGTCGTCTATCCGACACACTTCATTATCCCCTGTCCCACGCCGCATTGAGCGATCGCTCAAAGATAGGTACCCTCGGCTTGAGCGATCGCTCAAGCGGGAGAATCCCACAGCCCACCGCCCCACACAGAACGAGGGCGCACTGGAGAGCCATGTCCGACACCAAGCAGCGTCTCCTCGACGGCGCCATCGCCGCCATCCGGGAGCACGGCATCGCCGGCGTCTCGGCCCGCACCATCGCCGCCGCCGCAGGCGTGAACCAGGCGCTGGTCTTCTACCACTTCGGCACGGTGGACGACCTGCTCGCGGCGGTCTGCCGGGTCAGCACCGCCGAGCGGGTCGAGCACTGGTCGGCACGGTTGGCCTCGGCCGGTTCGCTGCGCGAGCTGCTGGCGGTCGGACGGGCGCTGCACGAGGAGGAACGACAACTCGGCAACGTCACCTTCCTGGCTCAGATGTTGGCGGGCGCACAGGCGGACCAGCGCATGGCCGCCCCCACCGCCGGAGCGCTCCAACTCTGGGTGGACGAGATCGAGCAGGTCCTGCGGAGGCTGCTCGCCGGGTCACCGTTCGCCGAGGTGGCCGACGTGCCCGGCCTGGCTCGCGCGGTCTCGGCCGCTTTCATCGGGCTGGAACTCTACGACGGGGTGGACCCGGCCGGCGCGGACCGGGCGATGGCCGCGCTCGACCAGCTCGCGCTGCTCATGGAGATCGTCGACGATCTCGGGCCGATCGCCCGCCGCGCGCTACAGGCCAAGGTCAACCGGGCGACGCGGCGGGACTGAGCCACCGCTCACGCGGCGGCGAGAATGTCGTCGCCGATGGTGGTGAGCTGGTCGGCGCCGACCTCAACGGCCGACATGTAGTGGCGCAGCCAGGAGCGCAGCCCGTCCGGGGTGCCGGTGGCGAACGCGCCGGCCGCGCCGACGTACTCGGGCTCACGTTCGGCGTGACCGACGTCCACGGCGAGCAGGCCGCGCGGGTCGAGGCCGCTGGCGAGCAGTACCAGCCGGGCGGCGCCGCGCGCCACCACGCCGGACGGTCCGGCGAACGGCCGCAGGTTGAGCAGTTCTCCGTGTACGACGGCGGCGAGCACGAGCGGGGAGACCTTCGTTCCGCCGGCCACCAGACCGGCCAGCCCGTCGAGGCGGGCGGCGACCACCGGATCGGCGACCGGACGACCCAGCTCGGGCTCGGGCACGATGTCCCGGGCGGCGAGGACGTGCAGCCGGGCGAGAGCCTGCCGGGGCGCCTTCGGCCAGAGTTCACTCAGACCGGGCAGAGCACCGGCGACCCGTAGCGCCCCCTGGAGCACCGGCTCGGTGACGGTCCCGGCGCGTACCTCCTCGCGCTCGTGGACGGCCCCTTCGAGCGCGGCGCTGGCCACCGCCGAGCGGAGGCCGACCTCGGCCGCGACCTGGCCGCCGTTGCGGCGCAGCGCACGGTGCCCGAGCGCCTGGTCGAAGCGTTCGCGGGCCCGGTCGACGGCGGGCGCGATGTCGGCGAGCGCGAGCAGCGGGGCGAGCGGGTCGGTGGTCACCCCGCCACGCTAGCGATCCCACCGGGCTGATCGGCCCACACCCGCCCGCAACGCGACCCGGGCCACCGTCTTGATCGACACGACGTCGCGGAACTGGGCTGTCAAGCGGCCCGGATACCCCCGACTTCGGCGATCTCGTGTCGATCAAGAAACCCACAGACGGTCCGCAGGCGGGCCGTCGGGCGCGTGGCGGGGGCCACTCGGCGCGATGAGGTGGGCAGCGGTCGCCGGCCGGGGGACCCGCGACTACCCTCGTGCCCATCGAGACGCAGGTCACCCCGAGGACGAGGAGTCACGGCATGAGCGAGGCATTGGCAAATCTGCTGAACGAGACGCGCCAGTTCCCCCCGCCGGCCGAGCTCGCCGCGCACGCCAACGTCACCGTCGACGCGTACGCCGAGGCGCAGGCCGACCGGCTCGCGTTCTGGGCCAAGCAGGCCGACCGGCTGGCCTGGCCGAAGAAGTGGGACGAGGTGCTGGACTGGTCGAACCCGCCGTTCGCGAAGTGGTTCGTCGGTGGGCAGCTCAACGTGGCGTACAACTGTCTGGACCGGCACGTCGAGGCGGGCCGCGGCGACAAGGTCGCGATCCACTGGGAGGGCGAGCCGGGCGACACGCGCACTCTCACGTACGCCGACCTGCACGAGCTGACCTGCCGCGCGGCGAACGCGCTCACCGACCTGGGCGTGACCGCCGGCGACCGGGTGGCGATCTACCTGCCGATGATCCCCGAGGCGGCGGTGGCCATGCTGGCCTGCGCCCGGATCGGCGCGGCGCACAGCGTGGTGTTCGGCGGATTCTCGGCCGACTCGTTGAGCAACCGCATCCAGGACGCGAGCGCCAAGGTGGTGATCACCGCCGACGGTGGTTACCGGCGGGGCAAGCCGTCCGCGTTGAAGCCAACCGTGGACGAGGCGGTGGCGAGCTGCCCGTCGGTGGAGCACGTGCTCGTGGTCCGCCGCACCGGCGAGGACGTGGCCTGGTCGGACAAGGACCACTGGTGGCACGAGACGGTCGAGACGGCGTCGGCCGAGCACAGCGCGCAGCCGTTCGACGCCGAGCACCCGCTGTTCATCCTCTACACCAGCGGCACCACGGCCCGCCCGAAGGGCATCCTGCACACCACCGGCGGCTACCTGACGCAGGCGTCGTACACGACGCACGCGGTGTTCGACCTGAAGCCGGAGACGGACATCTACTGGTGCACCGCCGACATCGGCTGGGTCACCGGCCACTCCTACATCGTGTACGGCCCGCTCTCGAACGGCGCCACGCAGGTCATGTACGAGGGCACCCCGGACACCCCGCACAAGGGCCGGTTCTGGGACATCGTCGAGAAGTACAAGGTCAGCATCCTGTACACCGCGCCGACGCTGATCCGCACGATGATGAAGTGGGGCGAGGACATCCCGGCCGGCCACGACCTGTCGTCGCTGCGGCTCCTCGGCAGCGTCGGCGAGCCGATCAACCCCGAGGCCTGGATGTGGTACCGGCAGCACGTCGGCCGGGGCGAGCTGCCCATCGTGGACACCTGGTGGCAGACCGAGACCGGCGCCATCATGATCTCCCCACTGCCGGGGGTGACGGCCACGAAGCCGGGCTCGGCGATGGCGCCCCTGCCCGGCATCGTCGCCGACGTCGTGGACGACCAGGGTCAGTCGGTGCCGAACGGTGGTGGCGGCTACCTGGTGCTGCGTGAGCCGTGGCCGTCGATGCTGCGCACCATCTGGGGTGACGACGACCGGTTCATCGAGACCTACTGGAGCCGGTTCGAGGGCATGTACTTCGCCGGCGACGGCGCGAAGAAGGACGACGACGGGCACATCTGGCTGCTCGGTCGGGTCGACGACGTGATGCTGGTGTCCGGGCACAACATCTCGACGACCGAGGTCGAGTCGGCGCTGGTGTCGCACCCGTCGGTGGCCGAGGCGGCGGTGGTGGGCGCGACCGATCCGACCACCGGCCAGGCCATCGTGGCGTTCGCCATCCCGCGCGGCAGCACGGACGTCGCCGGCGAGGCGGGTGAGCAGCTCATCACCGACCTGCGCAACCACGTGGCGAAGACGCTCGGGCCGATCGCCAAGCCGCGGCAGATCATGCTGGTGCCGGAGCTGCCGAAGACCCGCTCCGGCAAGATCATGCGTCGGCTGCTGCGGGACGTGGCCGAGAACCGTTCGCTCGGCGACGTCACCACCCTGCAGGACTCCTCGGTGATGGAGCTGATCTCATCCGGGATGAGTGGCGCGAAGTCCGACGAGGACTGACGACAGGCGTACCCCGATCGGTGGGTGATGGTCCGCGCGGACCGTCACCCACCGTCGTCTTTTGTGGAGGTACGACCACCCGGCGCGCTCCTGTGCGGCAGCTGAACGGATAACGCCTGCATCACGTTCCCGCCGTTTGACCGGATTCTCATTTAGTTTCACGAAGGTCGGCTGGCCCTCGACGCGACGCTGCGTGCACGGAGTCCGCCGGCTTCCCTCGCCCATGCCCGAGAAACGGAGCGGCATGAACAGAAACTCCCAACCGGGGTCGCGTCGACGACTACTCGTCGCGCTGCCCGTCATCGCCCTCGCGGCCACGTCACTGACCGTGAGTGGCAGTGCGGCGGCACAGCCGTCCACCACCCCCCGGGCGGTGATCGGGGCTGACGAGTACTACATCAACTACGCCGAGCCCGAGGTCCAGCCGGACACTGCCGGCCGTGAGGTCAAGGGCAAGAACGGCGTCTACACCCCCAAGGTCGACGACGCCCGCGCGTTCGACCAGAAGCACGCGCGGGGCAACCCGGTGACGGCCCGCCAGCTCGCGCAGATCGAGGCCAAGTCGATCAAGACGGGCAAGAGCCCGCGCCAGATCAAGCAGGCGCCCAACACGCAGACGGCGAAGCTGCTGACGCTGCTGGTCGAGTTCAACGACAAGGCCAACGACGACTTCACCAACGTGATGGTCCCGAAGACGGTGTTCGAGGACCGGACCTGCGTCCCCGGCACCGTGCAGAACGGGCCGAAGCACAACAAGATCCCGGACCCGTCGCGGCTAACGCACGAGGACAACAACTCGATGTGGGTGCCGGACTTCTCGCCGTCGCACTACAACAAGATGCTGTACAGCAAGAAGGGCATCACCGAGCGGGTCCGCAAGGACCTCAAGGGCCCGGACGGCAAGAAGGGCATCGACATCTCCGGTCGCACGATGCACAACATGTACCTGGAGATGTCCAAGAACGCGTACACGGTCGACGGGCAGGCCAGCCCGTGGATCTCCGTGCCGCACTCCGAGGGCTGGTACGCGGCCAACCGCTGCACCCAGGACGAGAACGGCAACTGGGTTCCCGGCCGGGAGCAGTCGATGAACGGCCACCCGGACAACCCGGCCGGCGCGGGCCGGCTGGCGACCGACGCGATCGAGGCGCTCGCCGCCAAGGACCCGACCTTCCCGTGGGCTGACTACGACAAGGAAGACCAGGCCGACCGCGACGGTGACGGCAACCTCTTCGAGCCGGACGGCGTGATCGACCACCTCGTGCTGGTACACGCCGGCAAGGGCAAGTCGAGCGGCGGCGGCAGCCAGGGCACGTACGCCGTGTGGGCGCACTCCTCCTCGGTGCCGGGTGGCTACACCATCCCGGGCACCAGCCTGAAGGTGTCGAACTACATCGTGCAGCCGGAGGACGCCGGCGTCGGCGTCTTCGCCCACGAGTTCGGTCACGACCTCGGTCTGCCGGACCTCTACGACACCTCCGGCAACGCCGACTCCGACGTGGACTTCTGGGACCTGATGGCCTCCGGATCGCACTCGGGTGAGATCTTCCAGGCGCTGCCGACGCACATGGGCATCTGGGACAAGTGGGTGCTCGGCTGGGCCGACCCGCTGACCATCCGTCCGGGCTCCAACCCGCGTGAGGTCAAGCTCGGGCAGACCTCGCGTACGCCGATCGACGCCGAGGACGGCATCAAGGTCGACCTGCCGGACAAGGTGACCGTCCTGGCCACCCCGCACAGCGGCACCAAGATGTGGCACAGCAACAACGACCAGAGCTGGGCCGACGTCAAGCTGAGCCGCTCGGTGGACGTGCCCAACGCCGCGGACTCCAAGTTCTGGATGTGGAACAACTACATCATCGAGGAGGACTGGGACTTCGGCTTCCTCGAGCTGTCGACCGACGGCGGCACCACCTGGTCCGAGCAGAAGGTGTACGCCGAGGACGGCACGGTCGTCACGACGCCGGACAACTACGGCGACCCGAACGGCCGGATGAACGACTTCGGTGGCAAGAAGTACGGCCTGACCGGCAGCACCGACGGCTGGCGTCACGACTACGTCGACCTGTCGGCGTACGCGGGCCAGACCGTCCAGGTGCGACTGCGCCTGGCCACCGATGAGGCGTTCGAGGAGCGCAACTGGTTCGTCGACGACTTCTCGGTCACCGGCGGCGGCGCCACCACCTGGAGCGACGACGTCGAGGGCGGCGCGAACGGCTGGACGACCAGCGGCGGCACCTTCGTCGACACCACCGGCGCGGGCTGGAAGGTCTCCGGCGGCACCGAGGTGCACGCGCAGTACTACCTGGCCGAGTGGCGCAACTTCGATGGCTTCGACAACGGCCTGAAGTACGCCTACGACACCATCTACTCGCGCGACGCGTGGAAGGTCGACCGGATCTCCTACAACGCGCCGGGCATGCTGGTGTGGTACCGGGACAGCGCGCTGGGCGACGTCAACCACGTCACCGGTCAGATGACCTCACTGCCGAGCTACGGCGCCAAGGGCGGGCTGCTCATCGTCGACTCGCACAACGAGCCGTACCGGCGTACCGGCACGGCGGCCGAGAAGGACCCGTCGGTGACGGACAACCTGCCCAGCCGTCCGCAGTCGTCGAACGCGGCCTTCTCCCTCCAGAAGACGTACCCCTTCACGGAGTGCCTGGAGGCGGCCGGCGAGCTGTACAGCGCGTACTGCACGAAGTTCAAGGCGCTGCCGCCGGTGAAGGGCTTCACCGACGCCAAGGGCTGGTACCCGGGCATCGAGATCCGCGACGGTGCCGCGTACGCCCGGGACAACGACGCCTCCGTCGTGATTCCGTCGCGTGGCAACGCGCCGTACACCACCCGGGTGACCAACCCGGACGGTAGCCCGGCGCCGGACTACTACGGCGTGACGCTGGGCGGCGGCGCGATCGTGCTCGGCACGGGCAACCCGGCCGACGCGGGCGTGCAGAACGGCGTCTCGTTGACGATCCGTAAGGCCGCGAAGGACAACTCGTCCGCCACGATCTACGTCACCCCGGCGACGAAGTGACGGTTTAGCGGGTTCGGTAACTGATGGTGGGGCCGGTGGCGGGAACGCCACCGGCCCCACTGTCGTTTCATCTGATCTTATTGATCGAAGTGCATCGTTGCGGACGTTGCCACCCGGTCCGCCCTGACTCGCGCGCAGATGAAGCGCGGGGGTGTGACGGTGAAAAGCATTCCCAACAAAATCTTGCAACAAATCGACGCGCGCATCTTCCCACCCGTCGCAGCAGTGTCTATGTTCACCAATGGTCCCACTAGTGGGATCGATCTATCACCGGCCCCGACCCCCGTTGGGCCGGTTCCCTCACACCGGAGGTACCACGTGCGCAAAGTCGCAGTGGGTCTGCTCGGGCTTTCACTGACGGCGACGGGGCTGGCGTTCGGACCGTCCGCCAGTGCCGCGCCGCAGCCGAAACTGCCGACGGCCGCTCCGTCGGTCGCCGAGCCCGCCCTTGCCGACCACGACCTGCCGAACCCGCTGGAGGACAAGCGGCGGGCGCTGCGCCAGGAGGGCCTCAGCAAGGTCCTGACCGGCAAGGCCAAGGCACAGAAGGTCAACGGCAGCACCGTCGTCAAGGTCGGTAAGACCCAGGCCGACGGGGCCACCGCCCGGACCACCGGGGCGGGCACGGCCCAGACCGAGGACCAGTACGTCGAACTCTCCCGTGAACGGACCGACAAGATCTTCGTGATCCTTGCCGAGTTCGGCAACGATCGGCACCCGGATTACCCGGACAAGAGCATCGACCCCGACACCGCGGGGCCGACCAAGTTCGACGGGCCGCTGCACAACCAGATTCCGGCGCCCAACCGGGGGGCGGACAACTCCACCGTCTGGCAGCCGGACTACAACGCCGACCATTTCCGGCAGCTCTACTTCGGCACCAACCCTGGCGACGAGTCCCTGAAGCAGTACTACGAGGCCCAGTCCTCGGGTCGCTACAGCGTCGAGGGCGAGGTCACCGACTGGGTCAAGGTCAAGTACAACGAGGCCCGGTACGGGCGCTCCGACGACCCGATCGCCGACGACGACACCGCGAACCCGGCGAACGACCCGGCGGTCTGCGACAGCAACGTCTGCGACAACACCTGGGACCTGGTCCGGGACGCCGCCAACCAGTGGGTCGCCGACCAGAAGGCCGCCGGCCGCACCGACGCGCAGATCGCCGCCGACGTGAAGTCGATGGACCAGTACGACCGGTACGACTACGACAACGACGCCAACTTCAACGAGCCGGACGGCTACATCGACCACTTCCAGATCGTCCACTCCGGCGGCGACCAGGCCGACGGTGACCCGATCCAGGGTGAGGACGCCATCTGGAGCCACCGCTGGTACGCCTACGCTTCGGACCAGGGCAGCACCGGCCCGGAGACCTTCCCGGGCGGCGGCACCCAGATCGGTAACACCGGCGTCTGGATCGGTGACTACACGATCCAGCCGGAGAACGGTGGCCGGAGCGTCTTCTACCACGAGTACGGCCACGACCTCGGTCTGCCGGACGACTACAACGTCATCAGCGGTGGCGACAACAACAACGAGCACTGGACCCTGATGGCCCAGAGCCGGCTCGGCGCCAAGAACGACGGTGGCATCGGTGAGCGCGGCGGCGACCTCGGCGCGTGGAACAAGCTCCAGCTCGGCTGGCTCGACCACGACACGCTCGGGCCGAACGAGAAGCGCGACGTGGTGCTCGGCCCGCAGGAGTACAACTCGCCGGAGGCGCAGGCCGCGGTGGTCAACCTGCCGCCGCGGGAGTACTCCTTCTCGAACGGTGCGCCGTTCGAGGGCAGCAAGCAGTTCTTCACGGGCAACGAGGACAACATCAACAGCACGATGACCCGGACCCTGGATCTCACCGGGAAGTCGTCGGCTGCGTTGACCATGAAGGGCCGCTACAACATCGAGGCCAACTTCGACTACCTGTTCTTCGAGGTGTCGGCCGATGGCGGCAAGACCTGGGCGACCCTGCCCGGCACCGTCAACGGCAACCCGCTGAAGGAGATCTCCCCCGGGCGTTTCGCCCTGGACGGCTCCAGCGGCGGCAAGTGGGTCGACGTGAACATCCCGATGAACGCGGCGGCGGGCAAGGTCGTGCAGTTCCGGCTGCGCTACCAGACCGACGGCGGCGTGTCCCGAGGCGGCTTCTACGGTGACGCGATCACCGTGACCGCCGACGGCCAGACCGTGTTCACCGACGGCGGCGAGAACGGCGCCAACGGCTGGACCTTCGCGGGGAAGTTCGAGATCGCCTCGGCCACCTACACCAAGAAGTTCGCGAACTACTACATCGCCGGTACCCGGTCGTACACCTCGTACGACAAGTACCTCAAGACCGGCCCGTACTACTTCGGCTACCAGAACACCCGCCCGGACTACGTGGACCACTACGCGTACCAGGAGGGTCTGCTGATCTCGTACTGGAACCTGCGGTGGGCGGACAACGACACGTTCGCGCACCCGGGTGAGGGTCGGAACATGATCATCGACGCGCATCCGCGGCCGCTGTACAACCTGACCGGCGCCCCCTGGCGGGCCCGTGTTCAGGTCTACGACGCGCCGTTCAGCCTGAAGAAGGCGGACTCGTTCACGCTGCACATCAACAGCCAGGCCCAGTACGTCCGTGGCCAGGCGGGGCAGCCGCTGTTCGACGACACCCAGCAGTACTGGTACCCGGAGCTGCCGAACCACGGCGTCAAGCTCCCGGCTACCGGCCGGAAGATCCAGGTTCTGTCGCAGGACGGCATCAACACCACCGTCCGCTTCAACTGATCCCTCGATCAGGCACCACCCGTACCACGGCGATGCCCGGGCAGGTCACCTGCCCGGGCATCGCCCGTTCCCGGGGGAACCCCGATCGGGCGGCGCGCGTCCGATCACCCGTGCAACCGCGAACCCGCACCATCCTGACCGGCGCCGGTCTGACCGTCCTGTTGGCGCTGGCCGGCTGCGCCGGGACGCGGCACGAAGGAGGCACCGTGTCCGCCGAACAGACCCCGTCCGGCACTCCGGCGACCAGCGCACCACCGGCCTCGGCCGCGCCGACCGGAAGCGGGCCCACGCCGTCGGCCCCCGCCGGCCGCCCGTCACGCTCACACGTCCCGCTGCCCACCCTGCGCCCGCCGACCGGACCACCACGCAAGCCGACCGACGCCCGCCGGGCCAACGCCCTGGCCGGACGGATCAACCGGGGCGGCGACGGCCCCTGCTACGGCCTCGTCACCGACGACGGCCGGCAGTACGCGCTGCACGGCATCGGCAAGGGCACCTTCACCGTCGGTACGACGGTCCGGGTGACCATCGGCCCCGCCGACCCGGCCGCCGACTGTGGCCCCGGCATCCCGGCCACCATCGTCGACATCAGCCCGGTCGTCTGATCCCCCGCCAGGTCACAGTCGGGCCGGCCAAACGGCCGCCGCCCGACAGGGTCCTAGGCTGTCAACCATGACCGACCAGCGCGGCGAAGCCGTCGACGAGTCCTGCGTCCTCACCGAGGGCCCGTGGACGCACCGTTTCGTCGGCGCCAACGGCAGCCGCTTCCACGTGGTCGAGGCCGGCACCGGCCCGATGGTGCTCTTCCTGCACGGCTTCCCCGAGCACTGGTGGGCCTGGCACCAGATGCTCCCCGCAGTCGCCGACGCCGGCTTCCGCGCGGTCGCCGTGGACCTACGCGGCTACGGCGCGAGCGACAAACCACCCCGGGGGTACGACGGCTACACCCTCGCCGCCGACATCGCCGGCCTCATCCGGGCCCTCGGTGAGCGCTCGGCCACGCTCGTCGGCAGCGGCGTCGGCGGCATGGTCGCCTGGACGGTGGCGTCGTTCCACCCATCCCTGGTCCGCCGGCTGGTGGTCCTGGGCGCACCCCACCCGCTACGACTGCGCGCCGCGATCTTCGCCGACCCGCGCGGGCAGTTCGCCGCCTCCACCCCGGCGTTGAAGTTCCAGCTCCCCCGCTACGAACACGTGCTCACCAAGGACGGCGCGGCGGGCGTCGAGGAGATCCTGCGCCGCTGGGCCGGTCCGCGCTGGGCCGCCAGCGCGGACTTCGAGGCGTACGCCGAGCGGTGTCGGGAGGCGATGCGCATCCCGCAGGCCGCTTTCTGTGCGCTGGAAGGCTATCGCTGGGCCTTCCGGTCCGTGCTGCGGCTGCACGGCTACCGATTCGTGCGCCTCATGCAGAAACCGCTGGTCACCCCGACCCTGCAACTGCACGGGGCGGCCGACATCGCCGCCCTGCCGCGGACCGCCCTCGGGTCCGGCCGGTACGTCGTCGCCCCGTACGAGTGGCGTCTGCTGGACGGGGTGGGGCACTTCCCGCACCTGGAAGCCCCCGAGGTGGTGCTCGGCGAGATCCTGCGGTGGGCCAAGTCGTAGCCGTTCAGACCCGCTGCTCGCGCAGGTCGGTGACCTCGGCGGCCGGCGCCCAGCCCTGGTAGACGCCGAAGTCGAAGACCTCCAACCGCATCGCCTCGGCTACCGGCCAACGACCACCCGTGTACTCGACGCGCAGCCACGCGTCGTGCTCGCCGAGCACGATGAACGGCTGGCCCTGCCAGGTGCAGGTCGTCCGCACGTACGCCAGATCCTCGATCTCGCTCGCCGGCAGCACCCGCACGTGGCGGCCCGCGCGGACCTCCTCGAAGCCCTCGCCCGGCTCGGGCTGGTACAGGCGGATGTCGTCGCCGTCCGGGCTGGCCTGGTACTCCCGGCCCTGCCAGCGGGCCACGTAACCGTCGCGCATCACTCCTCCGGAACCCGCCGCCAGGTGACCGCGTCCGTGTCGAGGACCGCGACCACCCGTTCGGTGCCGTCGCCACCGATCCGCCAGAGCTGCGCGCCGTGCGGAAGGCGGGCGCTGTCCACCTTGAACTCCGCCACCACGTCACTACTCTCGCCCGGGGCGAAGCCGTTCCCCCGGAACGGTGGGCGCTCGATGACCCAACCCTCCATGGCACGCATCGCCGCCTCGTTCTGCCCGCCGTACGGAATCCGGTAGAGGCTGGGCCGGTGCGCCGGCCAACGCAGCACGTAGATCTCCTCGGCGTCCCGCACGAACGGCGAACCGGGGTAGTTCAGGCCCAACGCGTCGTGCAGCTCGGCCGGCATGGCCAGGTGGGCCAGCTCACCGGCCCGGTGCACGAAACCCGAGACCCGGTCGTACCCCCGCTCCAGGTAGTACGCGAGCTGGCTGGGCGCGATCGCCTTCTGCATCACGGTCGGGCGGGCCGGGTCGACCGCCGCCGGGGCGTACCGGGGACGCGCGGCGGGTTCCGCCTCGGCCGCCGGTTCCACCGGGTCGACCTCCAGGTCGTCGCCCAGGCCCACCTCGGCGGCCCAGTTGGCCAACGCGACGATCTGGTCACCGGGCAACTTCGCGCCGACCGGGGTGCCCGGGTTGACGGCGAACGACCAGTCCTCGTCGGGCCAGCGCCGGATCAGCTGGGCGAACTTCACCCGGACCGTGTCGACGGCACCCTCGACGTGGTCGGCGAGGCGCTCCGGGGACGTGTAGACCACCACGTACGTCTCGCCGTCGAGGCGGGCGGTGCGCCAGACGAAGCCCGGGTCGCCGGGGCGGCTGCCCCGCTTCGAGTCCGCCGCAGCCGGCAGCAGCACGCGGGCCAGCAGCAGAGTGGACAGGAACGTGTCCGTGCTTCCGGCCCCGGCCGCGCCGAGCAGGTCCTCCTCGACGGTGTTCGCCGGCTGGAACTGCGGCGACGCCGGCTCGTCGACCGTCGGAGGCTCGACGGCGGCCGCGATCGTCGCCTCCGCGTGGGAGTCGGGGCGTGCCGGCTCGGGTTCGTAAGCCACCGGGGATCGGGACGACCCACCGGTGTCGCCGCCGAAGCCAGCGTCGCCGGCCGAACGGGCATCGCCCGGGCCGGCGTCGGTGGCCGGTCCGGTACCTGCCAGGTAGGCGTCGGCGGCCGGGGGGACGCTGGATGGCTCGAACAGGCTCGCTCCACCACCAGACGCGGCCCAGGCAGTGGGATCCGGCACGGACGGGCCGGACGCGAGCGGGCCGGACGCGAGCGGGCCGGACGCGAGCGGGCCGGACGCGAGCGGGCCGGGCACGGACGGGTCGGGCACGGACGGGTCGGGCACAGACGGGCCGAACACAGACGGACCGGGCACGGACGGACCGGGCACGGACGGGTCGGACGCGAGCGGGTCGGGCACGGACGGGCCGGGCACGGACGGGCCGGGCACAGACGGGCCGGACACAGACGGGCTGAACGGTGGCGGGGCGGTGGTCGTCGGGCCGGGTCGCCGGGCAGTGTCGAAGAAGGGGCCGACCTCGGGCGGATCGAGATCGCGGGACTCGATGATGGTGCCCTCGATGACGATGGGCGTGAAGCCGCGACGGGGGGCGGGCGGGCCGGAGACCGGTTCCGCGACCGCCGGCGGCAGATCCTCCACCGATTCGAAGCGCCGCCGCTCAGCAGGCCGGCCACGCGGGATCGCCTGGGTCTCGTCCGCCGGCTCCGAAGGGCGGGCCGGTGGCGGCCCGCCGTTGACCGGACCGGGCACCCGGAATGCACGGGTGGGCTCCTCGGCCAACGGGTCGGGCCGTCGCGGCGGCAACGGCTGCGTGGCCTCGTCATCGGTCAGCGGCGCTCGCACCACCCGGGATGTGCCCAGGTCAGCCGCGGGCGGCCACGCTCCGCGGCTGACGTCCGGCGCGGGCATCGCGAAGGCCTGGGTCGCGCTGTCGCCGCCGGGCACGTCGGCGGGGCGGCGGCGCGGAAAGGGCTGACTGCCGCGCCCGAACCGCGACGGCGGCGCAGCCCGGTCGCCCGTCCGACCGTCGCCCGGGGTCAGGCCCGACTTACGACCGGACGTCGGTTCGAAGAAGGAGCGCCGGCCGTCCTCGTTGGCGCCACCACCGACGGCCGGGCCGTCACCCTCGCTGACCGGCCGGGTCGCGGACGACCGGCCGGCGCGTGGAATCGGCTGGTCGACCGGGGCGGTGCGGGTGCGGTCAGCGGCCAGGGGCACGTACCGCGAAGCAGCGGTGCGGCTCGGTCCCGGCCCGTCGCCGGGGCCCGGCCGGACGGTGCGGGGCGGTTCGGTCGGCTGCGGTGGCCCGGCGGCGGGCATGTCCTCCACCCCGGAGCGGCGCGGCAGGTCACCCGGGCCGGGCGAGCGGGTGGGAGGACCCGAGGCGGGGGTCGGCGACACCGGCGGCGTCGCGCCCCTCGGCCCGGGTCGTCCGGGCGGCGTCGCCTCGGGGACCGGCGGCGAGGGCGGTACGAACCCGGCTGCGGGAGGGGCCTCCCGACCGGTCGTACCCGCCCGGAACCGGGAGAGGGTCTCGGCCCGCTCCAGCCGGGCCCGGGCGCCCATGGCGCGCCCCGGCAGCCGGACGTCACCACGGGAGAGCTGCGACACGAACCAGGACGGCAGGTACCCCTCGACGGGCAGCCCGGGGTTGACCGCGAGCCACCACTCGTGGTTTGGCCAGCCCAGCGCGAGGTCGGCGAACGGAACACGCCGGTGGGTGCCCGCGTGCTCGCCGAGGCAGGCCCGCAGCGCGGTGGTGGAGGTGAAGGCCAGTACGTGCGTCCGGCCACCGGTCGTCCAGGTGCCCCAGCCGGCGGCCTGACCGGAGGATGCCGGTGCGGAGACGGGCAACAGCAGATCGGTACGGGACAGGAGGCGGAAGTAGAGCTCCTGGTCGTTGGCGCGCAGCGCGTCCCGCATCGCCACCTCGGCCTCCGTGGCCGGCTCCCATTCGGTCACGGCCACCTCTCCTCCCGAGAACAGGCCACAGGTATCGCGTACAACCTACAAGGTGGCATCAAGATCACAATGGCTGGCCGGCGGCGGTCCGCCCCGGCGGCGGCGAGGCGATAACATCCCGTTCCGGAGCCGACACGATACGGAGGCTGTCGATGTCCCGGTCGATTGCGCACCCGGTCCTGGCCAGTCTGGCGGTCGCGCTGCTGACCGGCGCGACAGGTCCGGCCGTCGCCGCCGGCCCGCGCCGATCGGCTCCGGTCTGCGCGACCCCACTGACGCCCGTTCGACCGGTCGAGGCCACACCGTGGCCCCAGCAGCGGTACGACCCCGCGCGGCTCGCGCCGCTGACCACCGGCGCGGGGGTGACGGTCGCCGTGGTCGACTCCGGCGTCGACCGGGCACACCCCCAACTGGCCGGTCGGGTGCTGCCCGGCGCCGACCTGCTCGAACCGGGTGGGGACGGCGGCCAGGACTGTGCCGGGCACGGCACCGGTGTGGCGAGCATCATCGCGGCGGCGCCGCAGCCCGACGTCGCCTTCCACGGTCTGGCGCCGGCCGCCCGGATCCTGCCGGTACGTGTGAGTGAGCAGCAGGTGGTGCAGGGCCGGGAATCGGGGCGCACGGTCAGCGCCGGCGAGTTCGCCCGCGCCATCCGCTGGGCCGTCGACCACGACGCCGACGTGGTGAACCTCTCCGTGGTGCTGTACGCCGACGACCCGCAGGTCCGTTCCGCCGTCCAGTACGCCGTCGAGCGCGACGTGGTGCTGGTGGCCGCCGTGGGCAACCTGCACGACAACGGTGACCCGCGCCCGTTCCCGGCCGCGTACGACGGGGTGCTCGGGGTGGGCGCGATCGGGGCGGACGGGGCACGGGCCACCTTCTCGCAGACCGGCGCGTACGTCGATCTGGTCGCCCCCGGCAGCGAGGTGCTCGTCGCCGCGCCCGCTCAGGGCCACCAACGGGTGGAGGGCACCAGTTACGCCGCGCCGTTCGTGGCCGCCACCGCGGCGCTGCTGCGCGCGTACCGACCCGAGCTGACCGCCACCGAGGTGGTGGAGCGGATCGTCGCCACGGCCGATCCGGCACCCGGCCCGGGACACGGCGGCGGGTACGGGGCCGGCGTGTTGAACCCCTACCGGGCGGTCACCGAGACCGGCGGCCGGCCGGGCGGACCCCGATCCGCGGCCGCGCTCGCCGATGACCGGACCGATCAGGCCGCGCTGGCCCGCCAGGCGCGTCGCGCGACCGCCCGGGACCGGGCTATGGTGGCCGGCGCGGTGATCGGCGTGACGGCGGTCGCCGTGGTTCTGCTGGCCCTCGTGCTGCCCCGGGGCGCGCGCCGACGTTGGCGACCGGCCGAGCCGGCCTGACCCGGCCCGGTCGCCGCCGTGGCCCTCACCCGAGGGTGACCGGGACGCCGACGCGGTCACGGTCAGCGCTCCCGGCCCACCGACGTCACTGGAACAGCCCGGTGTTCTTCTTCTCGGTGTCGAGGTAGTCGGCGACGGAGTCGTCCACCGCCAACTTGATGGCACGCAGCATCGCCTGCAGGTCCTGCGAGGCGGAGCGCCACCGCGCCTGGCGCTGCTCGTACGCCTGGCGGGCGTCACCGGACCAGGCCGACACCAGCGGCGCAGCGTCACGTTCGAGCTGGCCGAGCTGCGAGTCGAGCGTGTTCAGCGCCCGTTGAATGTCCGCGCCGGCCTGTTGCAGCGCGGCAAAGTTGACGACCAGCACACCGTTGTCCATCGGAACGCCCTCCCCGGCAGGTCAGAGCGGCAGCTGGATGCCGCCGTGGTTGGTGCCGGCCACCCGGCTGGCCGCCTCGTCGTCCGAGACGTCGTACTGTCGGCCGGCGGTGCGAACGGCACCGGCGGTCTCCCGCAGCGCGCGGTGCAACGCCGCCTGATCGTCTGCCCACTGTCGCTTGACCTGCGCGAACGACCGCCCGCCGGCGCCGCGCCAGGCCTGCTGCAACACCTCCAACTCGGCCAGCAGGCCGGTCAGCATGGACTGCAACGACTGGTCCACCTGCTCGAACTTCGCGGCGGTCTGCTTCATCACCGCTGCTTCTGCCTGGGTCTGGGACACCCGGACGTCACCTCGTCTCCTCGGTCGTGCCTGGCTGTCAATGCGCCCGCGGTGGGAGCGCACCGCTCGCGTGGCCCGCTCGACGAACACGGTCGGACACGGGTCAGCGATGAACTTCGTGGCTGACGGTAGCGGCCTGGTAGCGGTTCTGCTACCCCCCGGCTCCCCCCTGTGGACAACTACGACAGCCATCGGTCGCCTACTATGTGCGGCAGCCCTGTCGCGGCGCGTGACGGGCATCCGGGGGCGGTCGGCCGCCGGGCACGTCCAGACCGGGTCGAGGAGGCGCGGTGCCGCCGATCACCACTTCAGGCGCGCAACCGGCGAGCGACGCCGGGTGGGGCCCGACCGCAGCTTCCCCGACAGCCGGGCCGGACATCCCCGCCGTCTTGTCGGTCGACACCGCACCGGGCGTCGGATCGACCACGATCGGCGGCAGCGCGCCGGGCGCTCTCGGCGGCGCAGCGCGCGGAGGTGGCGTACCCGCTCGACGGCCCACCGCGCGGTGGGCCGCCATCGGTCGACTCGGTGCGGGGATGCGCGCGGGCCAACTGGTCACCGGGCAGATCGCCGTGGCGGTCGTCCTCGCCGCCTCCGGCCAGGGCGCCCCGGTCATGGTCGCCGCGTTGTTGGTGGCGACGATTCTGGTGACGGCCGTCTGCGTCCGGCTCCGGGGCCGGTGGCTCTTCGAGTGGCTGGGCACCGCCGCCGGGCACGTGACCCGCCGTCGCGGACTGGGCGAGCGGGCCGGCCCGGCCGAACTGCTCGACCTGGTCGCGCCCGGCGCCGTCGTCGGCTCGACCGAGTTGTCCAGCGGGCCGGCGGCGGTGCTGGAGGACACCGGCGGCATGGTGGTGGTGCTGGAACTCGGAGACCCCGGCGACCTCCTCGGCGACGCGTCCCGGGCGATCCCCGCGCCGTCCACGCTGCTGCCGACGCCGGGGCCGGACGTGCCACCGGTACGGATCCAACTGCTGCTCACCGGCACACCGGCGCCCGTACCGACGGCGGGTGGCACGGTCGGGACCTCGTACCGGCAGCTCACCGACGGCCGCCTCGTCGGGCGGGAGCGGGCGGTGCTGGCGGTCCGGGTGCTGCGGGCGGACGGCTGGACGCCGGAGGCGCTGCGCCGGGCGCTCGCCGGCACGACCCGCCGGATCATCCGTCGGCTCGGGCCGCTGACCGCCCGGCCGCTCGGCGTACCCGCGGCGCTGCGGGTCCTGGGCGAGCTGGCCCATCACGACGGCGAGCCGGTACTCCAGGCCTGGCCGTCGCTGCGCACCGGCGCTCTGGTCCAGGCGACGTTCCGGCTGGTCCGCTGGCCACCGGCCGGTGGGGTGGGGGCCCGGCGGCTGGTACCCCGGCTGCTGACGCTGCCGGCGACCGCGACGACCGTGTCGCTCTGCGTGGGGCCGGCCGCCGGCACGGACGCGGTGACCGAGCTGACCGTACGCCTGGCTGCCACGTCGACGGCCGAACTGACCGTGGCCGTCGACGCGTTGGGCCGCCTCGTCGACGGCGCGGGCGGGGAACTGCGGCGGCTCGACGGCGCGCACCTGGACGGCCTGGCCGGCACGCTGCCGCTGGCGCTCCTCTCGGCCGGGCGGCCCGAGGCGGCGTTGGACGACTGGGAGCTGACCCTGGGCGAGGCGGGGATGATGGTCGGCACCAACCGGCACGGTGGCGCGGTCACCGTGCGGCTGTTCCGGCCGGAGGGCACGCGGGTGCTGTTGCTGGGCGGGGTGCGTACCGCTCAGCTCGTCGCGTTGCGTGCGATGGCCCTGGGTGCGCTGGTGGTGGTGCAGACGTCGCGGCCCCGCGCGTGGGAGCCGTTCGTACGGGGGGTGGGCGCGCCGGGCGGAACGATTCCGCTCATCCCGCCGGGCCGGCCGGTCGCCGAATCGGCCGGCGCCGCCCTGCGGCCGTTGCTGCTGGTCGTCGACACCGGACCGGTGCCGGCCGAGACCGAACCCGGTCCGGCGTGGCGGGCCACCCTGGTGGTGCGCGACGAGCTGACCCCGGCCGACGTGGACATGTTGAGTCGCGCCGACCTGGCGGTGCTCCAGCGGCTGCACCCGGCGGAGGCGACGCTGGCCGGCGCGGCGCTGGGCCTGGGCGCCTCGGCCGATTGGCTGACCCGCATCGGTGACGACATGGTGGCGGTGGTGAATCGTCGCGCGTTGCGGTGGGCGCTGCTCTCCCCGACTCCGATCGAATCCCAGCTGATCGGCCGGCCGGCACGCGCCTGAGCGCGCCCGCGCTCAGGGCCAGAGCGGCCGCGCGTGGCGGGCCGGTCGTCCTCGATGGTCAAACTGACGGGTTACGCCCGCGCATGGTCCGTGGCACGATCCCCGCCATGGGTTTTCTGAAAGGGTTGCTGATTCGGCTGGCCACCACGGCACTGGCCTTCTGGCTGGCCACGCTGCTCATTCCGGGCATCGACCTGGAATCGACCTCCGCCGTCCAGACGGTCACCACGCTGGTCCTGGTGGCGGCGATCTTCGGCATCGTCAACGCGGTGCTCCAGCCGGTCATCAAGACCGTCGGCTGCGGCTTCTACCTGCTCACGCTCGGCCTCATCGCGCTGGTGGTGAACGGGCTGCTGTTCCTGCTCACCAGTTGGATCGCCAATCAGGCCGACCTGCCATTCTCGGTGGACGGGTTCTGGCCGGCCGCCGTCCTGGGCGCCCTGTTCGTGAGCATCGTGACGTGGATCCTCGGGGCCGTCCTCGACCGCGACTGACCGACCACCACCGTCCCGGACCGCCCGGCCCCGATGGGCAGGGCGGTCCGGTGACCAGAGTTCGGGAATTGGCCGGCTGGCGGCCCCCTCGGGTCGGTTAGCGTCGCCGACGTGTTCACCCTGATCCGGCCCGACGGCCACCTGCTCAGCACCGATCCCGCCCGGCTCGACCTGGACCGGGTGCACCACTGGCTGTCCACCGACGCGTACTGGGCACTGGGACGCGACCGGGAGACCGTCGTGCGCGCGTTCGCGGAGTCGCTGCCGTTCGGTATCTACCGGACCGAGGACGACAGCCAGGTCGCGGTGGCCCGCGTGGTCACCGACCGCGCCACCTTCGCCTGGCTCTGCGACGTGTACGTCGACCGCTCCGCGCGAGGGCTCGGCCTGGGCACGTGGCTGGCCGGTGCGGTCCGCGACCACCTGGCCGACCTGGGCGTACGCCGGATCCTGCTGGCCACCAACGACGCGCACGAGGTGTACGCGCGGGTGGGCTTCACCCCGTTGGACGTTCCCGAGCGGTGGATGAACCTCGACCGGCGACCGCCGGTGACCCCGATCACCGGAAAGGAACAAAACGGAGGTACGCCCCTTACGGTGGAGGCGTGACGCCACTCCGCCTTGGATACCTCTACGGCATCGGCGCGTACCTGCTCTGGGGCTTCTTCCCGCTCTACTTCAAGCTGCTGCGGCCCACCGGCCCGATGGAGATCCTGGCCCACCGGATCGTGTGGTCGGTGCTCTTCGTGGCTCTGCTGCTCGGCGCGCTGCGCAACGTCGGCTTCCTACGGGCCCTGCTGCGCCGACGCGCGGCGCTCGCCGGGATCGTCGCCGCGGCGGTGCTCATCGCCGTCAACTGGGGTACCTACATCTACGGCGTCAGCTCTGACCGGGTGGTGGAGACCGCGCTCGGCTACTTCATCAACCCCCTGGTGGTGGTGCTGCTCGGGGTGACGGTGCTGCGGGAGCGGCTGCGGCCCGCGCAGTGGGTGGCCCTGGGTATCGGCGGGTCTGCCGTCGCGGTGCTCGCCATCGACTACGGCCGGCTGCCCTGGCTGGCGCTGACCCTGGCGTTCAGCTTCGCTGGCTACGGCCTGATCAAGAAGCGGCTCGGGCTGCCCGCCGCCGAGGGGCTCTTCGTCGAGTCGGCGGTGCTGGCGCTGCCCGCGCTGGGTTACCTGGCCTGGTTGTCCCGGCACGACGGACTGACCTTCGGGCACGTCTCGGCCGGGCACACCGCGCTGCTGGTGCTGGCCGGCGCGGCCACCGCGATCCCGCTGCTGCTCTTCGCCGGGGCCGCCAACCGGCTGCCGCTGACCGGCCTCGGCATGATCCAGTACCTGGCGCCGATCCTCCAGCTCGCCTGCGGTGTGCTGATCTTCCACGAGCCGATGCCGCCGGCCCGCCTCGCCGGCTTCGCGCTGGTCTGGCTCGCCCTGGTGGTCTTCACCGCCGACGCCATCCGCGCCGCCCGCCAGTCCCGCCAGGCCCGCCCCATCGTGGTCGATCATGGAGTTGTGGTGCCCGCCGAACACTAGTTCGGGCGCTTTGTCACCCACCACAACTCCATCATCGACGAGGTGGGGGCGGGGCGGAGGTGGGGGCGGGGCGGGGGCGGGCGGGCGGGCGGGGTTAGGGGACTGCGTAGGTGAGTAGGGGGGTGCCGTCGGCTCTCTGGAGTTCCACGCTGACCAGCTCCGCGTCGGTGAAGCGGGTCATGCCGGTGAACACCAGGTCGTCGCCCGGCGCGGCGAGCCAGGAGCCGATCTGTTCGCTCGCGCCGCTCGGTCCCTTCGCCACCAGCCGGAACGGGTACGCCTTGCCGTAGCTCGTCCGCGCGTCGTACCCGCAGTGCATGGTGATCTCGGTGCCCCACTTGCTGCCGGTCAGACCGATGTCGGCGTGCACCGGACCGGCGAGTGCCACCGGCCGCATGGCGACCATCGACACCTGCGGGACGGCGCGGGAACTGCCCTGCGCCCCCGGGTCAGGCGGCGGGGCGACCGGTCGGGGCAGTACGGCGGCCGTTCCCACGCCGACCACCAGGGCCAACGCGGCGGCGGCCAGCGTCGTCAGGGCGTACCGCCGACGGGTCCTGGTCCGTTCGCGGCGTCGGCGCGCCCGGGCCTCCTCGAGCAGCGCGGGCGCCCGGGGCGCGGTCGGCGGTGGCAGGAACTGTTCCAGGCCCGCCGGGTCGAGGCGACCGAGCAGTCCCGGTAGGACGGCGATCTCGGCGACGGCGTCCCGGCACGAGGCGCAGCCGGCGAGGTGCCGCTCGTAGGCCGCCCGCTCGGCGGGGGCCAGGGCGCCCAGCACGTACGCGCCGTCGTCGTGCGCGAACTCGCACCGGGTCATCCCGTCACCCCCATCTCGACCAGGACCAACCGTAGTGAGCGCAGCGCATAGTGGGTGCGTGACTTGACCGTGCCCGGCGGCACCCCCAGTCGCGACGCCGCCTCGGCCACCGACCGCCCCTGGTAGAAGCACTCCACCAGGACTTCACGGTGGGTCGGGCTGAGCCGGTTCAACGCCTCGGCGACGGTCCACGCCTCGACGGCGCGTTCGGCCTCGTCGACGACCTCCGGCGGCTCGGGAATCTCGTCGGTGAACACCTCGCCGACCCGCGTGGAGCGTCGACGCCAGGCGTCGATGGCCAGGTTGCGGGCGGTCGTGAACAGCCAGGCCCGCACGGAGCCGCGTCGTGGGTCGAGGGACTCGGGATGCCGCCAGGCCCGCAGCAGCGTCTCCTGCACCAGGTCCTCGGCCCGCTGCCGGTCGCCGTTGACCAGCCGCAGGGCGTGTGCGTACAACGCCTCCGCGTGCTCGTCGTGCAGCGCCCGCAGCAGTTGGGCGTCATGGTCGCTGATGGCGGTCTCCTCACTTCCGGCGCGTGTCCGGCGGTGCGTCCGCCCGGGAATACGTGTGGTGACGCCGAACGGTTCAGCCCGAGGTCAGACCACTGCTGGCCGGGCAGGTGTTCACGCCTGGTTCACATCGCGGCCGACGACCGCTCACCGCGTCCTCCTAGCGTCCGGCTGGTACGCCGCCTGTCGCGCCACCACACTCAACTGGAGGCCTCTGAAATGAGCGACCGTCCCCGGCTGCTCCCCCTGTTGACCGGCAAGCGACACGGCACTCGTGACGCCATGACCTGCCTGTACCGCTGCGGCAACGCCTGTGACCACCCCGTACCGAACACGTCCGACAACGCGTACTTCGGGGACGCGGTGGACGCGGAGGTCTCCCGGCGCGGCGTGGTCCGGGCCGGCGCGGTCGGCGCCCTGGTGCTCGGCTTCGGCGGCGCGGCGGTCGGCGCGCTGGCCGGCGCGGCCCCCGCCAGCGCGGCCCCCACCACCGGGGACGTGCCGGAGAACTTCGGCTTCGGCCGTCCCACCACGGGTGTCGGCAGCGGCGCGCTGACCTTCAAGCCGATTCCGCCGAACAAGCTGGACACCCTGGTCGTGCCGAACGGCTACGACCACGCCGTGGTGATCAAGTGGGGTGACCCGGTGCTGCCGGGCGCGCCGGCGTTCGACCTGCACCACCAGAGCGCCGCCGCGCAGTCGAAGCAGTTCGGCTACAACAACGACTTCGTGGGCGTGCTGCCGCTGGACAAGCAGGGCCGGCGGGCGCTGCTCGTGGTCAACCACGAGTACACCAACGAGGACCTCATGTTCCCCGGGTTCCCCGGCCTGGACGGACTCTCCGTGGAGCAGCTGCGCACCGCCATGGCCGCGCACGGCATGTCCGTGGTGGAGCTGGAGCGGGTCGGTGGCACCGGGCAGTGGAAGCCCGTGGGCAACGGCCGCCGGCCGTACAACCGGCGGGTCACCGCGTTGAGCACCAAGTTCGACCTGACCGGCCCGGCCGCCGGCTCGGCCTGGCTGAAGACCGCCGCCGACCCCAAGGGTCGTACGGTCGTCGGCACGCTGAACAACTGCTCCGGTGGCGTCACCCCGTGGGGGACCGTGCTCTCCGGTGAGGAGAACTTCAACCAGTACTTCGTGGGCGCGGACGCCGCCCCGGCCGAGCTGAAGCCGAAGCTCGACCGGTACGGGATCAGCACCACCAGCCGCTACCCCAGCGGCAGCCGCAAGTGGGAACGCGCCGACGAGCGCTTCGACCTGGCCAAGCACCCCAACGAGGCGCACCGGTTCGGGTGGGTCGTCGAGATCGACCCGTTCGACCCGGAGAGCCGTCCGCGCAAGCACACCGCGATGGGTCGCTTCAAGCACGAGGGCGCGAACGTCATCGTCGCCAGGGACGGCCACGTGGTCGCGTACATGGGCGACGACGAGCGGTTCGACTACCTGTACAAGTTCGTCTCGGACAAGAAGTTCCTCAAGGGCAACTCCTGGGCCGCCCGCAAGCACAACCTGACCCTGCTGGAGTCCGGCACGCTGTACGTGGCGAAGCTCGACCAGACCAGCGCCGCCGAGATCGACGGCTCCGGCACGCTCCCCACCGACGGGGCGTTCAACGGCCGGGGGCGCTGGATCAAGCTGGTCAGCGGCAACAGGTCGTTCGTCGACGGGATGACCGCCGCGGACGTGCTCACCTTCACCCGGCTCGCCGGTGACAAGGTCGGCGCGACCAAGATGGACCGTCCCGAGGACGTCGAGCCGAGCCACCTCACAGGCAAGGTGTACGTGGCGCTGACCAACAACACCGACCGCGGCAAGGCCGGCAAGGCGGCGGCCGACGAGGCCAACCCGCGCAACGCCAACAAGCACGGGCAGATCCTGGAGCTGGTCGAGGACCGCGACGACAACACGGCGGCGACGTTCGCCTGGTCACTCCCCATCGTCTGCGGCGACCCGACCGACCCCTCGACCTTCTTCTCCGGGTACGACAAGACCCAGGTCTCGCCGATCTCGTGCCCGGACAACGTCGCCTTCGACGCCACCGGCAACCTGTGGATCTCCACCGACGGCAATGCGCTGGGCAGCAACGACGGTCTCTTCGCCACCGCTGTCGAGGGTCCGGAGAAGGGCCACCTCAAGCAGTTCCTGACCGTGCCGATCGGCGCGGAGACCTGCGGCCCGTTCATCACCGGCGACAACCGCTCGGTGTTCGTCGCGGTGCAGCACCCGGGCGAGATCACCGGCGCCTCGGTGGAGAACCCGGCCTCGAACTGGCCCGACGGCGACTACGCCAAGCCGGGCGTGGTGGTCACCTGGCGCCTCAACGGCGGCCCGGTGGGCAGCTGACGTTCTCCCCTGGCGGTTCGGCGCTGGACCGCCGCGAGAGGCCCTCTCCCAGCCAGGGAGGGGGCCTCTCGGCCTCGCTGCGGTCAGTGGTCGGCGGCGATGCCGTCGGCGACCGTACGGGCGACGGTGAGCAGCTTCGCGCGTACGACACGGGCCGAGGTCATCATCTCGCTCGCGGGCAGGGCGCAGGCCAGCACGACCCGACGTTCCATGTCCTTGTCGGGTGCCACGAGCACCGCCGCGCAGGCCACCCCCTGGCGGAACTGTCCCAACTCCAACTGCATCCCCCGACGGTCACCGGCGGCCAGGTCGGCCTCGAACGCCTCGCTGGCGGTCAGCGTGGCGGTGGTGAAGGGACGCATGCCGTACTCGCGGAGATAGCGGAAGCGCTGCTCGGCGGTCAGGGTGGCGAGCAGGGACTTGCCGAGAGCGGTCGCGTGGGCCCCCTCGTCGAAGCCGGGAACGAGATCCTCCAGGTAGGGAGAACGGTGCCCCTCGGCAACCGCCGTGATGGCGACCTGACCGCCGACGAACCGACCCAGGAAATGGCTGTAACCGGTGTCGACGGCGGCACGTCGCAACGTCTCGCCGACCACCGGCGGCCCCCGGAACGCGGTCACCAACTCGCGGTAACGGTCGGCCACCTCGAGGCCCACGATGTACGTGCCGTCCTCGCGACGGATCACGTAACCCTCGTACGCGAGGGTGCGGACGAGGTGGTAGGTCGTGGCCACGGTCAGCTCACACCGTCGGGCGATCTGCTTGACGGTCAGGCCCTTCGGGGCGCGACCGACCGACTC
Source organism: Micromonospora sp. DT44 (assembly GCF_049841635.1). NCBI lineage: Bacteria > Bacillati > Actinomycetota > Actinomycetes > Micromonosporales > Micromonosporaceae > Micromonospora > Micromonospora sp. DT44. The sequence goes on from NZ_JBNCKS010000004.1 coordinate 56,998, forward strand.
GAGCACCCGCAGTGCTCGGGACACGCTGCGGATCAGGTCCGAAGGTTCTGCCAAGGGGTCGCGCACAACCACCTCCGCCGCCGGGGACTTACACCATATGAAAAACAGGCCGCGTGCGAAATGCCTGTTCGGGTCGAGGATGCCAGATCACCATCCACTCCTCGTACACCGGCGGTCACCGGGAGTTGCCTGAGCACGACTCGCGTAGGTTTGCCGCACGATGACCGACACCGTCCTCACCCCCGCGCGCGTCCGCACCCGTCCCATCCGGGCCAGCGCCGGCGCCGTGGTCACCACCGTGGCCTGCGTACTGCCCGTCTTCCTGCTCGGCGGCCTCGCCGTCCAGATGGGTACGGATCTCCGCTTCTCCCCCGCCGGGCTGGGCCTGGCCGTCTCCGTCTACTTCGGCGTGAGCGCGCTGGCCTCGGTGCCCTCCGGACGCCTCGTCGAGCGGTACGGGCCGGCGCTGGTCGCCCGCTGTGGCATCGTGCTGGCCTCCGGGTCGATGCTGGCCGTGGCAGCGCTCGCCCACTCGTACGAGATGCTGCTCGCGCTGCTGGCGCTCAGCGCCGCCGCGAACGCCCTCGGCCAGCTGGCCAGCAACGCGGCGCTCGCCGAGCACGTCCCGCCGAGGAGGCAGGGCCTGTCGTTCGGCGTCAAGCAGGCGGCGATCCCGGTCTCGACGCTGCTAGCCGGCGCGGCGGTGCCCACCATCGCGCTCACCGCCGGCTGGCGTTGGGCGTTCGTGGTGGCGGCAGTCGCGGCGCTCACCACGCTGCCGGCCGTACCCCGGGAGGTTTCCGGTCGTGCGCGTCGGGCCGACGGGACGCGCGGAGGCCGGGGCACGACGGCCCTGGTGGTGGTCGGCGCGGCGGCGACGTTGGCGTCGGGCGCGGCCAACGCGCTCGGCACCTTCCTGGTCGACTCGGCCGCCGCCCGGGGCCTCTCGCCGGGTCTCGCCGGCCTCACCCTGACCCTCGGCAGCGCGGTCTGCGTCGTCGCCCGGGTGGGCGCTGGCGGACTGGCCGACAGACGGGCCAACGGTCACGTCGCGCTCATCGCCGCGATGCTGGTGATCGGGGCGGTCGGGCTGGGCCTGCTCGCGGTGGCCGGCCTGGTGCCGCTGGTGGCGGGCGTGGTGCTCGGGTTCGGCCTGGGCTGGGCGTGGCCCGGCCTCATGAACTTCGCGGTGGTCCGGCTGCACCCGCAGGCTCCGGCCGCCGCCACCTCGATCACACAGACCGGGGTGTACGCGGGCGGCTGCCTCGGCCCACTGAGCCTCGGCCCGCTCGCCGCCCACCTGGGCTACCCGACAATGTGGGCCACGGCCTCGGTGTCGATGCTGCTGGCCGCCGCCCTGATGCTGACCGGCAGCCGCCTCCTGAAAAACCCCCACCCCTGACCCGGTGATCATGAAGTTATTGCCCGATCACACGGCGTGTCGGGGCAATAACTTCATGATCACCGGAGCTGGAGGGTGGACCCGAGCCGGGGAAGGTGGGAGGGGGTGGGTCAGCTTGTGCGGTCGGCTATGTAGTCGCAGAGCGACTCCAGAGCCTGGCGGGACGAGTTCGCCGGGAGCGGGGCCAGACAGGCGCGCGCGTCCTCGGCGTAGCTGCGCACGATCTCCCGGGCCCGCTTGAGCGCCGGGCTCTCCCGCAGCAGCCCCAGCGCCTCGGCGTGCAGCGCGTCGTCGGTCAACGGACCGGTCGCCAGGATCTCCCGCAGCCGCACCGAGGAGGCGTCGGAGTCGTCGGCCGCACGGGCGTAGAGCACCGGGAGCGTCGGGACTCCCTCGCGCAGGTCCGTGCCGGGCGTCTTGCCCGACTGCACCGACTCGGACGCGATGTCGAGCAGGTCGTCGGAGAGCTGGAAGGCGACACCGATCGTCTCGCCGTACCCGGCGAGCGCCTCTACGTACTCCGCCGGAGCGCCACTAAACATGCCGCCGAAGCGGGCCGACGTGGCGATCAGTGAGCCGGTCTTCTCGGCGATCACGCTCAGGTAGTGCGCGACCGGGTCGTCGCCGGCACGCGGCCCCACCGTCTCGGCGATCTGCCCGTGCACCAGCCGGGCGAAGGTGCGCGCCTGCAACCGGACGGCCTCCGGGCCCAGGTCCGCCGCGATGTCCGCGGCGCGGGCGAAGAGATAGTCGCCGACCAGGATGGCGAGCGAGTTCGTCCAACGCGAGTTGGCGCTCGGCGCGCCCCGCCGCACGTCCGCCTCGTCCATCACGTCGTCGTGGTAGAGGGTGGCCAGGTGCGTGAGCTCCATCACCACGGCCGCCGGGACCACCTGCGCGCCCGTGGGATCGCCGAACTGGGCGCCGAACGCCACCAGCAACGGCCGGAACCGCTTACCCCCGGCGTCGAGAAGGTGCCGGGCCGCCTCGGAGACGAACGGGTCGGCGCTGGCCACACTGGCGCTCAGCTCGACCTCGACCGCTTCCAGCAGACCCAGCACGGACGCCTCGACGCGGGGATCGGCGAGATGAAGGCCGAGCGCGCCGAACTGACTCATGCTCGCCCGACCCCGGCGACCGCCGGAACCGGTGGCACCTGAACGCTCGCCAGCCGGAATCACCACACCATCAACCATGCCACACCCGTTCTACCTGCTCCGGCTCGGGGATACGCAGCGGGGGCCGGCACGCTGTCGCGCGCCGACCCCCGGTGGTAGAGCCACGTCTCACCGCACGAATTCGGCGGCTCCGGTAGCCAGGTCGAGCAGCGGTGCCGGGGCAACGCCCAGCGCCAGGGTGGCGAGCACGCCGATCATCAGGGCGGCGGAGGTGAGCCCGCCCGGCACGGTCACGGTCGGGGTGGACTCGCCCGGCTCGGACAGCCACATCATCACCACGACCCGCAGGTACGGGAACGCGAGCACCATGCTGGTCAGCACACCGGCGATCACCAGCCACGCCTGACCGCCCTCCAGGGCCGGCCCGAAGATGGCGAACTTGCTGGTGAATCCGCTGGTCAGCGGGATACCGGCGAACGCCAGCAGGATGAACGTGAACAGCGCGGCGAAGAACGGCGAACGCCGGCCCAACCCCGCCCACCGGGACAGGTGGGTGGCCTCGCCGTCGGCGTCCCGGACCAGGGTCACCACGGCGAACGCGGCGAGCACCGAGAAGCCATACGCGACCAGGTAGAACATCGTGCCCGACAGCCCGTCCTTGCTCGGGGCCAGCACGCCGACCAGCAGGTAGCCGGCGTTGGCGATCGAGGAGTAGGCGAGCAGCCGCTTGATGTCGGTCTGGGTGACCGCGAGCACCGCGCCGATGAGCATGGTCAGCACCGCCACCGCGCCGAGGACCGGGGTGAAGTCCCAGCCCCCGCCCTCGAACGCGACGTGGAAGACGCGCAGCAGGGCACCGAACGCGGCGACCTTGGTGCAGGCCGCCATGAAGCCGGTGACCGGGGTCGGCGCGCCCTGGTAGACGTCCGGGGTCCAGACGTGGAACGGGGCCGCGGCGGCCTTGAAGAGCAGACCGATGGCGAGCAGCGCCATGCCGGCGAAGAGCAGCACCGGGCTGGCCGGAGACTCACTCACCGCCGCGTTGACGGTCGCGAAGTCGACACCGGCGGAACGGCCCGGAACACCGGCGGTGAAGCCGTAGATCAGGGCCACACCGAACAGGAAGAACGCCGAGGCGTACGCGCCGAGCAGGAAGTACTTCATCGCCGCTTCCTGGCTCAGCAGCCGCCGGCGGCGAGCCAGCGCGCAGAGCAGGTACAGCGGGAGGGAGAAGACTTCCAGCGCGATGAACATGGTCAGCAGGTCGTTCGCCGCCACAAAGATCAGCATGCCGCCGATGGCGAACGTGACGAGCGGGTACACCTCGGTGAGGCCGTTGCGGCCCTCAGCCTGCTTCCGGTCGTCGGCCGACTCCGCCGTCACGGCGGCCTGGGCGACGAACGCGCCGCCCCGCTCGACGGAGCGGTCGCCGATCAGGAGCAGCGCCATGGCCGCCAGCACCAGGATCGCGCCCTGGAGGAACAGCGTCGGCCCGTCCACCGCGATAGCCTGACCGGCCGTGATGAGCCGGTCGTCGGCGTTGAGGACCACCATGGTCAGCGCGGCGAGCACGGCCAGCAGTGCCAGCGTCAGCTGCACCAGGTGTCGCGAGCGCCGGGGCACGAAGGCCTCGACCAGCACGCCGAGCAACGCGGTGCCCAGCATGATCAGGATCGGGGCGAGCGCCGCGTAGTCGAGCGACGGCAGTTTCAACTCGGTCACTGTGCCGACCTTTCGTTCGCGACTGCGGGGCTCCGCTGCGCTGCACTCCTCGCGCTCACCGGCCTGCCTCCTGGAGAGTGCCGCCCACCGACGGGGCGGGGTCGGTCCTGCCGATGTCGTCCATGGTCGCCTGGACGGCCGGGTTGATCACGTCGGTGACCGGCTTGGGGTAGAAGCCGAGCAACACGATCAGCGCGATCAGCGGGGCGACCACGACCTTCTCACGCAGGCTGAGGTCCCGGCGCATGCCGTCGACCTCGGTCAGCGCCGGGTTGAGCGTGCCCTGCGTGGTGCGTTGCACCATCCACAGCACGTACGCCGCCGCCAGGATGATGCCGAGCGTGGCGATGACCGCCACCGGCTTGTTCACCGTGAACGTGCCGATCAGCACCAGGAACTCGGAGATGAACGGCGCGGTTCCCGGCAGGGCGAGCGATGCCAGACCGGCGAAGAACAGCACACCGGCGAGCACCGGGACCAGCTTGCCGGCCCCACCGAAGTCACTGATCAGCGCCGAGCCACGTCGGGCGACGAGCATGCCCACCACGAGGAAGAGCAGGCCGGTGGCCAGGCCGTGGTTGAGCATGTAGAGCACCGCACCGGTGCCGGCCTGGGTGGTGAACGCGAAGATGCCCACCCCGATGAACCCGAAGTGCGCGATCGAGGTGTACGACACCAGCCGCTTGAGATCGTTCTGACCGACCGCCAGCAGCGCCGCGTAGATGATGCCGATCACGCCCAACGCCAGCGCCCAGGGCGCGAACCACTTCGACGCCTCGGGGAACAGCGGCAGGCAGTAGCGCAGGATGCCGAACGTGCCGACCTTGTCCAGCACACCGACCAGCAACGCGGCAGCGCCCGCCGGGGCGGCGCCACCGGCGTCCGGCAGCCAGGTGTGGAACGGGAAGAACGGGGCCTTGATGGCGAACGCGAGGAAGAAGCCGAGGAACAGCCACCGCTCGGTGCCGGTGCTGATGTCGACCTGCGACAGCGCCTGCCAGTCGAACGTCTTGCCACCGACCACCCACAGGCCGATCACCGCGGCCAGCATGAACAGACCGCCGACCAACGAGTAGAGGAAGAACTTCACCGCCGCGTACTGCCGCTGGTGGCCGCCGTAGCTGCCGATCAGGAAGTACATCGGCACGAGCATGACCTCGAAGAACACGTAGAACAGGAAGACGTCGGCGGCCGCGAAGACGCCGATCATCGTGCTCTCGAGGATCAGCAGCAGCGCGAAGTAGACCGGGATGGACCGCTTCGACGACTCCGCGTCGTGCCAGGACGCCAGGATCACCAACGGCACCAGCACCGCGATCAGCATCAGCATCACCAGCGCGATGCCGTCGGCGGCGAAGGTGAAGCTGACGCCCCAGTTCGGGATCCAGGTGTACGACTCCCGGAACTGGAACCGGTCACCGCCGGCGTTGAAGCTGACCCACATCACCACCGAGAGCACCAGTACGAGCAGCGACCAGGCGAACGCCACCTGCTTGGCCAGCTCGGGCCGGTGGCGCGGCACGAAGGCCACCACCAGAGCGCCCACCAGTGGCGCCACGGTGAGCACCGAGAGGAACGGGAAGTTGGACATTATGCGGCCTTACCTCCGTGGTGGATGCGTGGTCCGCCGGCGGGGGCGGGCGTCTTCGGGTCGGTCATGCCAACCACCCCGCCTGCACCGCGAGGAACGCCGCCATCACCAGCAGCGCGCCGGCCAGGATCGAGGTGGCGTACGAGCGGACGAAGCCGGTCTGCATCCGCCGGAGCCGACCCGAACCACCGCCGACGGCGGCGGCGAGCCCGTTGACGAGACCGTCGATGCCCCGGTTGTCGAGGAAGACCAGCGCCCGGGTGAGGAAGATGCCCGGCTTCTCGAAGACCGCCTCGTTGACGGCGTCGGTGTAGAGGTTGCGTCGGGCGGCGGTGACCAGGATCCCGGCCGGCTGCGGCGCGGTGGCCGTGCCGGCCCGGAACAGGAACCAGGCCAGGCCGGCGCCGAGCACGGTGACCAGCAGCGACAGCGTGGTGATCACGAGGTGCGAGAGGACCGGCTCGTGCTCCGCGTGCTCGCCGCCCAGACCGGCGGTGGACGTCAGCCAGTCCGGTACCGAGGTGGAGAGCAGGAAGCCAGCGCCGACCGAGCCGATCGCCAGCAGGATCAGCGGAATGGTCATCAGCTTCGGCGACTCGTGCGGGTGCTCGATGTCCTCGGTCCACCGCTTCGGGCCGTGGAAGGTGAGCACGAACAGCCGCGTCATGTAGAACGCGGTCAGGCCCGCACCGAGCAGCGCGGCACCGCCGTAGAGCCAGGCGGTCCAGTCCTCCCGCTCGAAGGCGGCCACGATGATCGGCTCCTTGGAGAAGAAGCCGGAGAACGGGAACATGCCGATGATGGCCAGCCAGCCCATCATGAACGTCAACCAGGTGACCTTCATGTACGACGACAGCCCACCGAAGCGGCGGATGTCCACCTGGTCCTTCATGCCGTGCATGACCGAGCCGGCGCCCAGGAACATGTTGGCCTTGAAGAAGCCGTGCGCCAGCAGGTGCACGATGGCCAGCGCGTAGGCCCCGCCGCCGAGACCGACGCCGAGGAACATGTAGCCGATCTGGCTCACCGTCGACCAGGCGAGTACCCGCTTGATGTCGTCCTTGGCCGCGCCGATGATGCAGCCCATCAGCAGGGTGAGCGCGCCGACGCTGACCACCACCAGCTGGAGCGTCGAGTTCGCCGAGAAGATCGGGTTGGAGCGGGCGATCAGGTAGACGCCGGCGGTGACCATGGTGGCGGCGTGGATGAGCGCCGACACCGGGGTGGGGCCCTCCATCGCGTCCGGCAGCCATGCCTGCAACGGGAACTGGCCGGACTTACCGGCCGCGCCGAGCAGCAGCAACAGGCCGAGGACCAGCACGGTGGTGCCGGTCAGTGAGCCGACGCCGTTGAAGACCTCGTCGTACTGGGTGGTGCCCAGGGTCGCGAACATGATGAAGATGCCGATGGCGAGGCCGGTGTCACCGACCCGGTTCATCAGGAACGCCTTCTTGCCGGCCGTCGCGGCGCTCGGTCGCCCGTACCAGAAGGAGATCAGCAGGTACGATGCCAGACCGACGCCCTCCCAGCCGAAGTAGAGCATCACGTAGTTGTTGCCGAGCACCAGCAGCAGCATGGCGGCGACGAACAGGTTGAAGTACGCGAAGAACCGGCGGCGACCCTCGTCGTGCGCCATGTACTCGACGGCGTACAGGTGGATCAGGAAGCCGACGCCGGTGATGAGGAGCACGAAGACGGCGGCCAGCGGGTCGAACAGCAGGCCGAAGTCGACCCGCAGGTTACCGACCGCGATGAAGTCCCACAGGCTCAGCTCGACGGACTTGTTCTCCAGGCCCCGAAGCTGAAAGAAGGACGCCAGCCCGAGCACGAACGCGGCGCCGATGGCCGCGACGCCCAACCAGTGCCCCCAGCGGTCGGCCCGCCGGCCGAGCAGCAGCAGGATGGCCGCGCTGACCAGCGGGATCGCCACCAGCAGCCAGACGCCCCCGAGCAGCCCCGTGGCCTGGGCGTATTCCACAGTCTCTTCCACCGGTGGACCCCTTTAGTACTTCAGCAGGTTGGCGTCGTCGACGCTCGCCGAGCGTCGCGTCCGGAAGATGGCCATGATGATCGCGAGGCCGACCACGACCTCGGCGGCGGCCACCACCATCACGAAGAACGCCATGATCTGGCCGTTGAGGTCACCGTTGATCCGGCTGAAGGTGACCAGCGTCAGGTTGGCCGCGTTGAGCATCAGCTCGACACACATGAACAGCACGAGCGCGTTGCGCCGGACGAGCACCCCGGCTGCGCCGATGGTGAACAGCACCGCGGCCAGCACCAGGTAGTAGTCGGGAGTCATGGCCGGGCCTGCCTTTCGTTCGCGATTGCGGGGCTCCGCTTCGCTGCACTCCTCGCGCTCACCGGGCCTGCCTTTCGTTCGCGACTGCGGGGCTCCGCTTCGCTGCACTCCTCGCGCTCACCGCTGATCCGTCCCCTTCAAGGTGGTCTCCTGCGCGGTCAGCTCACGCACCGGCAGGATGTCCGGCGTGCTCCGCTCGGTGAGCCGGCCGTCCGGCAGTCGCGCCGGGGTGGCCACCGAGGAGGAGGTCGCGAAGACGCCGGGGCCCGGCTTGGGGCCCGGGTAGTTGCCCGGCGCGAAGCGCGCCCGCATGGTCGCCGGCTGGTCCATCTTGTCCTGCTTGCGCCGCTCGACGTGCGCGAGCACCATGGCGCCGACCGCTGCGGTGATCAGCAGCGCCGACGTCAGCTCGAACGCGAAGACGTACTTCGTGAAGAGCAGCCGGGCGATGCCCTGCACGTTCCCCTCCGCGTTGGCCTCGTCCAGACCGACCGCGGTGGAGCCCTCGACGGCCCCGTAGAGGGCGCTGCCGACGAGGCCGGCGAAGCCCAGCCCCAGCACGATCGCGGCGACTCGCTGACCGCGCAGGGTCTCGATCAGCGAGTCGGACGCGTCCCGACCGACCAGCATCAGCACGAACAGGAAGAGCATCATGATCGCGCCGGTGTAGACGATGATCTGCACCATGCCGATGAACGGCCCGGCCTGGAGCACGTAGAACACGCCCAGGCAGAGCATGGTCAGCACCAGCCAGAGCGCCGAGTGCACCGCGTTGCGGGCCGCCACCATCCCGATCGCGCCGATCAGCGCGAGCGGCGCGAGGATCCAGAAGGTGACCTGCTCGCCGCCGGACACCCCGCCCGCCGCGGCGAGCACCGTAGACGTGGTCATGCGTTCTCTCCCTTGCCGACCGCCGCACGCTGGGCGGCCTGCTCGGCGCCCGGGAACGTCACGCCGGGGTGCTCCTCGACCTGGTAGCGGCCGGGGCCCATCGGCGACGTCTCGGCACCGGCGGAGGTGCCCGGGTTGTCCAGCGCGCCGACGTAGTAGTCCTTCTCGCTGTCACCCAGCCGCATCGGGTGCGGAGGCTGCTCCATGCCCTCCAACAGCGGGGCGAGCAACTGCTCCTTGGTGAAGATCAGGTCCTGCCGGTTGTCCCGGGCCAGCTCGTACTCGTTGCTCATGGTCAGCGAACGGGTCGGGCAGGCCTCGATGCACAGTCCGCAGAAGATGCAGCGGGCGTAGTTGATCTGGTAGGTGCTGGCGTACCGCTCACCCGGCGAGAAGCGCTGCTCGTCGGTGTTGTCGCCGCCCTCGACGTAGATCGCGTCCGCCGGGCAGGCCCAGGCGCACAGCTCGCAGCCGATGCACTTCTCCAGGCCGTCCGGGTGCCGGTTGAGGATGTGCCGCCCGTGGTAGCGCGGCGCCGACACCGGCGGCTTGAACGGATAGTCGGTCGTGACGACCTTCCTGAACATGTGCGAGAAGGTGACACCGAATCCCTTGAACGTTCCGGTGATCGCGCCCACGTCACACCTCCCTGGAGTCCGAGCCGGCGACGATGTTGGCCGGCTCCCGCTCGGCGACCACGCGCGTGATACGCGGGCTCGGTGGTACCTGTAGATCCATCGGCGGCAGCGGGAAGCTCCCGTACGGCCGGCTGTCGACCTGCTCCTGCGTGGTCGGCTTCGGCTGCGGCTTGCGGCTCGGCCAGAAGAGCGTGGCGAGCAGCAGGATGCCGGCCGGGATACTGACGGCGATGACCTTGCCGCGCGTGTCCCAGTCCTCGATCGAGCGCAGGCCCGACAGGACCAGGATCCAGACCAGGTTGATCGGCAGCAGCACCTTCCAGCCGAAGCGCATGAACTGGTCGTAGCGCAGTCGGGGCAGCGTGCCGCGCAGCCACACGAAGACGAACACCAGCGCGATCACCTTGCCGAAGAACCAGAGCATCGGCCACCAACCGGAGTTGGCGCCCTCCCATAGCGTGATCGGCCAGGGTGCCCGCCAGCCGCCGAGGAACAGCGTGGTGGTGACCGCGGACATGGTCACCATCGCGACGTACTCGCTGAGCATGAAGAGCGCGAACTTCAGCGAGCTGTACTCGGTCATGAAGCCGGCGACCAGCTCGGACTCGGCCTCGGGGAGGTCGAACGGCGCCCGGTTGGTCTCACCCACCGTGGCGATGAAGAAGATGACGAAGCTGGGCAGCAGCAGGATCGCGTACCAGCCCGGGGCCGGGATCTCGGTGCCGAAGATGGTCAGCCGGGTGGCGTCACCCTGTGCGGCGACGATCCCGCTGGTGCTCATCGTGCCGGCGGTCATGAAGACCGCCACGATGCTCAGACCCATCGCGACCTCGTACGAGATCATCTGGGCGCTCGACCGGAGACCGCCGAGCAGCGGGTACGTCGAGCCGGAGGCCCAGCCGCCCAGCACGATGCCGTAGACGCCCATGGAGGAGCAGGCCAGCAGCAGGAGCACGGCCACCGGCACGTCGGTGACCTGCAACGGCGTGTGGTGGCCGAAGATGCTCACCATCGGGCCGAACGGCACCACCGACAGCGCGGTGACCGCGCAGATCACCGAGATCGTCGGTGCGAAGAAGTAGACGACCTTGTCGGCCGCCTTCGGGAGGATGTCCTCCTTGAAGGCCATCTTCAGGCCGTCGGCGAGGGTCTGCAACAGGCCCAGCGGGCCGACCTGGTTCGGGCCGGGCCGCACCTGCATGTAACCGACCACGCGCCGTTCGAACCAGACACCGAGCAGGGTGGCCAGCAGACCGAACGCGAAGGCGAAGACAATCTTGCCGAGAACCAGCCACCACGGATCCCGACCGAAGTCGGCAAGCGTCGGGTCCTGAGCCAGGACGATCGAGTTCACTGGTTACCCCCAGAACTGAGGATGGTCTCGTCGGCCGCTACCCGTCCGGCCGGGATGGCCGTACCCGATGCGGGGACGGAGATCCGGACGACCGTGCCGGACGTCGCCCCGAGGCTGCGTCGCACGGTCGAACCGGGTGAGTTCGTGGGCAGCCAGACCACGCCATCCGGCATCTCGGTGATCTCCGCCGGCAGGGTCAGCGCCCCCCGGTCGGTACCGACCGTGACCGCGTCACCGTCGGCGACACCGAGCGCCTCGGCGGTGCCCTTGCCCAGCCGGACCACCGGCGGGCGGGCGGTCCCGGCGAGGTTCTCGTCGCCCTCGGTCAGGGTGCCGTTGTCGACGAGCTGGTGCCAGGTCGCCAGCACGGCCTCCCCGGCGCCCGGGTGCGGCACCGTGCCCGGCGACACCGACGGCGCGGACGGCCGGGTCATGCGCGTGGCCGGCAGCGAACCCAGCTCGCGGCGGACACTCGGCACGTCGGCGGTGCCCAGGCGGACGTCGAGGAGCGCGGCCAGCGCGTCGAGCACCCGCCCGTCGGTCATCGCGGCGGTGTTCAGCACCGCCTCGAACGGACGCAGCCGGCCCTCCCAGTCGAGGAAGCTGCCGGCCTTCTCGACCACCGGGGCGACCGGCAGCACCACGTCGGCCCGCCGGGTCACCGCGCTGGCGCGCAGTTCCAGGCTGACCAGGAACGGCACCGCGTCCAGCGCGGCCTCGGCCAGCCGCGGGTCGGCCAGGTCGGCCGGATCGACGCCGCCGACCAGCAGCGCGCCGAGCTGTCCGTTGGCCGCCGCCGCCAGGATGCCGTCGGTGTCCCGACCGGCCTGGCTGGGGATCACCCCGGCCGGAATGTCCCACGCCTCGCCCAGCTCGGCCCGCGCGGCCGGCTCGGTGACCAGCCGGCCCCCGGGGAGCAGGTTGGGCAGGCAGCCCGCGTCGACCGCGCCGCGGTCACCCGCGCGCCGCGGCACCCAGGCCAGCTTCGCACCGGTACGCCGGGCCACGTCCGCCGCGGCGGAGAGCCCGCCCGGCACACCGGCCAGCCGCTCACCCACGATCAGGATCGCGCCCGGCGCGCTGAGCGCCTCGGTGACGGTGGCGTGCTCGGCGAGCACGCTCGCCTCCTCGCCCGGCACGACCCGGGCCAGCTTGGCGCCGAGCTTCTCCAGGCCGCGGGTGGCGAACGGCGCCAGCGCGTACACCGTCAGGGTCTTCTTGAGGTACGCCTTGCGCAGTCGCAGGAAGAGGATCGGGCACTCCTCCTCCGGCTCCAGGCCCACCAGCACCACGGCCGGCGCGTTCTCCACGTCGGTGTAGGTGACGTCGGTGACCCCGGCGACCGAGCTGGCCAGGAAGTCGGCCTCCTCGCGCGAGACCGGCCGGGCCCGGAAGTCGATGTCGTTGGTGTTCAGCGCGACCCGGGCGAACTTCGCGTACGCGTAGGCGTCCTCGACGGTCAGCCGACCGCCGGTGAGCACCGCCGTGCCCTGGCCGCCCTCGCGGGCCGCGTGCAGCCCCTCGGCGGCCCGGGTCAGCGCCTCACTCCAGGACGCCTCCCGCAGCTCACCGGTGTGCTCGTCGCGGACCAGCGGGTTGGTCAGGCGGTCGGCGGCCCGGGTGTACTGGAAACCCCACCGACCCTTGTCGCAGTTCCACTCCTCGTTCACGGCCGGCTCGTCACCGGCGAGCCGGCGCAGCACCTTGCCGCGCCGCCAGTCGGTGCGCTGCCCGCAGCCCGCCGAGCAGTGCTCGCAGACGCTTGGGCTGGACACCAGGTCGAACGGGCGGGCCCGGAACCGGTACTGCGCGCCGGTCAGCGCGCCCACCGGGCAGATCTGCACGGTGTTGCCGGAGAAGTAGGAGTTGAACGGGACGTCCCCGGCGTCGCCCTGCTCGCCGTAAGCGTCGTCCCGGTAGATGTTGATTTCCTCGGCGGACGACCGGCCCATCAGGTCGATGAACTTGTCGCCGGCGATCTCCTCGGAGAACCGGGTGCAGCGCTGGCAGAGCACGCAGCGCTCGCGGTCCAGCAGCACCTGGCTGCTGATCGCCATCGGCTTCTCGTACTCGCGCTTGTGCTCGTGGAAGCGCGAGTCGGTGCGGCCGGTGGACATCGCCTGGTTCTGCAGGGGGCACTCGCCGCCCTTGTCGCACATCGGGCAGTCGAGCGGGTGGTTGAGCAGCAGCAGCTCCATCACCCCCTCCTGCGCCTTCTGAGCGACCGGGGAGGTGAGCTGGGTCCGGACGACCATGCCGTCGGCGACGGTCTGGGTGCAGGAGGCGACCGGCTTGCGCTGCCCCTCCACCTCGACCAGGCACTGTCGGCACGCGCCGGCCGGGGCCAGCAGCGGGTGGTCGCAGAACCGGGGGATCTCGGTGCCCATCTGCTCGGCGACCCGGATCAGCAGCGCCCCCTTCGGGGCGGTGACCTCGACGCCGTCGATGGTGAGGGTGACGGTTTCGGTCTGCTTGGCTACGTCGGTCATCAGTGCGCCCCTACCAGGGTCTTCTCCGACAGCATGGGAGCTTTACGACCCTCGATGTAGTCGAGGTAGTCCTGCTTGAAGTACTTCAGGGACGAGGTCACCGAGCTGGTAGCGCCGTCACCCAGGCCGCAGAACGAGCGGCCGAGGATGTTGTCGCAGGTGTCCAGGAGGGTGTCCAGGTCCTCGTGGGTGCCCTGGCCGGAGAGGATCCGCCGGTAGACCCGGACCATCCAGTAGTTGCCCTCCCGGCACGGGGTGCACTTGCCGCACGACTCGTGGTGGTAGAACTCCAGCCACCGGTACGTCGCGTAGACCGGGCAGTCCTGGTCGGAGAAGATCTGCGTGGCCGTGGTGCCCAGGATCGAGCCGGCCGCCGCCACGCCCTCGAAGTCCAGCGGCACGTCCAGGTGCTCGGCGGCGAGCAGCGGGGTCGACGATCCACCCGGGGTCCAGAACCGCAGGTTGTGACCGGGCTGCATGCCGCCGGCAAGTTCCAGCAGCTCGCGCAGCGTGACACCCATCGAGCACTCGAACTGGCCCGGGTTGTTGATCCGCCCGGAGAGCGAGTAGATCATCGGGCCGGAGGACTTCTCGGTGCCCATGGACTTCCACCAGTCGGCCCCACCGAGCACGATCGGCGGGACGCTGGCGATGGTGCCGACGTTGTTCACCACCGTCGGGCTCGCGTACAGGCCGTGGGTGGCCGGGAACGGCGGGCGCAGCCGGGGCTGCCCCCGGAACCCCTCCAGCGAGTCCAGCAGCGCCGTCTCCTCGCCACAGATGTACGCCCCGGCGCCGGAGTGCACGACCAGTTCCAGGTCGAAGCCGCTGCGCAGGATGTTGCGACCCAGGTAGCCCTTGTCGTACGCCTCCTGGACGGCGTTGCGCAGCCGCCGGGCGGCGTGCACCGCCTCGCCCCGGATGTAGATGTAGGCGCGGCTGGCCCGGATCGCGTACGACGCGATGATCACGCCTTCGACCAGCGCGTGCGGATCGTGGGTCATCAGCGGGAGGTCCTTGCAGGTGCCCGGCTCGCCCTCGTCGGCGTTGACCACCAGGTAGTGCGGCTTGCCGTCGCCCTGCGGGATGAAGCCCCACTTGAGACCGGTGGGGAAGCCGGCGCCGCCACGACCGCGCAGCCCGGAGTCCTTGATGAGCTGGATCAGGTCGTCCGGGTGGGCCTTGAGGGCCTTGCGCAGCGCGGCGTAGCCGTCGAGCTGCTCGTAGGTGCCGATCCGCCAGGCGTCCGGTGACAACCAGCGCTTGGTCAGCACCGGCGTCAGCTTGGCCAGCGTCTCCGGGCGGGGAGTGGTCACTTGTGGGCCCCCGTTTCGCTCGCGGCGGCGGGGTCCGTGCCATCCGCGTCCGCCGACGCTTCGGTGAGGTTGCGCTGCTGCGCGCCGGTCGAGTCACCGGCGGGCTTACCGTCGCCGGCCGGGGCGTTGGCCGCCGCGCCGGCGGCCTGGGCCGCCTGCGCGTCGCGCGGGGCCGGCGGCGAGGTCTCCGCCGGCACCTTCGTGCCGGGCGCGTCCGGCACGGCCGTCTCCGCGTCTGGCTGCCGGGTCTCGGCGGTACGCACCTGCGGCGACTTGTCGTCCGGCGCCTTCACGTCCGGTGCGGTGCTGCCGGTGGCCGCCTCCGGCTCGACCCGCTCGGCGGTGCCGGCCGTACCCGTGGGGGTGGCCGCGCCGTCGCCGCTGGTGACCGGGGTGGCGGGGGCCGCGGCCGGGGTGGCCGCTCCGTCGCTGCCCTTGACCGGCGCGGTGGTGGCCTCGACGGGCGCCGGCTTGGCGGCCTCCGCCTTCGCCTTCGCCTCGGCGGCTGCCTTGTCGGCCTCGGCCTTGCTGCGGATCGGGGTGTTCGGGTCGAAGCCCGGCACCGAGACGCCGTGCTCCTGCGCCAACCGCAGACCCCGCAGGGTCGGCTCGCCCGGCCCGCCGTCGGCGACCGCGCCGTCGCGCTCGTCGGCGAAACCGGCGAGCTGCACCGCCATCTCCTTCAGCGTGCACAGCCGCGCGCCGCGCGTCGGCATCGGCCGTCCGCCCGCGCGCAGCTCGTCGACCACACCGACCGCCGTGGACGGGTCCACGCCGTCGAAGAAGTCGTAGTTGACGGTCATCACCGGGCCGTAGTCGCAGGCCGCCAGGCACTCGGCGTGTTCCAACGTGATGGTGCCGTCAGCGGTCGTCTCGTCGTGCCCGACACCCAGGTGCTCGGAGAGGGTGTCGTAGACCTCCTGGCCGCCCAGCACGTTGCACATCGTGTTGGTGCAGACGCTGACCAGGAAGTCGCCGGTGGGCTTGCGCTTGTACATGGTGTAGAAGGTGGCGACCGCGCCGACCTGGGCCTTGTTCAGCCCGAGCACCTCGGCGCAGAACGTCACGCCGGCCGGAGAGACGTACCCCTCCTCGGACTGGACCAGGTGTAGCAGCGGCAGCAGGGCCGAGCGGGACCGGTCCGCCGGGTAGCGGGCGATGATCTCGCGTGCCCGCTCCCGCGTCGTGTCAGTGAAAACCGTCATCAGAGCCGCCCTTCGTTCGCGACTGCGGGGCTCGCAAGCTCACTCCTCGCGCTCACCTGTCACACCCACCCATCACGGGATCCAGCGAGGCGCCGCCGGCGATCACGTCGGCGATCAGGCCACCCTCGGCCATCGCCGGGAGGGCCTGGAGGTTGACGAAGCTCGGCTCCCGGTAGTGCACCCGGTAGGGCCGGGTACCACCGTCGGAGACGGCGTGTACGCCCAGCTCGCCGCGCGGCGACTCGATGCCGACGTACACCTGGCCGGGTGGGACCCGGAAGCCCTCGGTGACCAGCTTGAAGTGGTGGATCAGCGACTCCATCGACTGACCCATGATCTTCGCGACGTGCTCCAGCGAGTTGCCCATGCCGTCGACGCCGATGGCGAGCTGCGCGGGCCACGCGATCTTGCGGTCGGCGACCATCACCGGGCCCGGGCGCAGCCGGTCCAGCGCCTGCTCGACAAGCTTCATCGACTCACGGATCTCGGCGAGCCGGACCTGGTAGCGGCCCCACACGTCGCCGTCGGGGTGGGTCGGCACGTCGAACTCGTACGTCTCGTAACCGCAGTACGGCATGGTCTTGCGCAGGTCCCAGGCGAGCCCGGCCGAGCGCAGCACCGGACCGGTGATGCCGAGCGCCACGCAGCCGGTGACGTCCAGCACCGCGACGCCCTTCGTCCGCTCGGTCCAGATGGGCTGGCCGGAGAGCAGGTCCTCGTACTCCTTGAGCTTCTTCGGCATCATCTTGAGGAAGTCACGGATCTTGCGGATCGCGTCGTCCGGCACGTCCTGCGCCACACCGCCCGGCCGGACGTACGCGTGGTTCATCCGCAGGCCGGTGATGGTCTCGAAGATGTCGAGGATGTACTCCCGCTCGCGGAAGCCGTACAACATGATCGAGATCGCGCCCAGCTCCATGCCGGTGGTGGCCAGCCAGACCAGGTGCGACGAGATCCGGTTGAGCTCCATCATCAGCACGCGGATGGTGGTGGCCCGCTCGGTGACGTCGTCGGTGATGCCGAGGAGCTTCTCCACGGCCAGCGCGTACGCCGTCTCGTTGAAGATCGGGGAGAGGTAGTCCATCCGCGTCACGAACGTCGAACCCTGGACCCAGTTGCGGTACTCGAGGTTCTTCTCGATGCCCGTGTGCAGGTAGCCGACGACCGAGCGGGCCTCGCGGACCGTCTCGCCCTCCAGTTCGAGGATCAGACGGAGCACCCCGTGGGTGGACGGGTGCTGCGGCCCCATGTTGACCACGATGCGCTCGTCGTTGATCGGGTCGGTGCCCGAGACAACCGTGTCCCAGTCCCCACCGGTGACGGTGAAGACCCGGCCCTCGGTGGTCTCGCGTTCGGTCGCATAGTTCGACGTGGTCACTGGTAGGACCTCCTACGGTCCGGCGGTGGAATTTCCGCACCCTTGTACTCGACGGGCACACCACCGAGCGGGTAGTCCTTGCGCTGCGGGTGGCCCTCCCAGTCGTCCGGCATGAGGATCCGGGTCAGGTTGGGGTGGCCGTCGAAGACGATGCCGAACATGTCGTACGCCTCCCGCTCCTGCCAGTCGGCCGTCGGGTAGACGGCGGTGACGCTGGGCAGGTGGGGAGACTCGGCGGAGACGGCGGCCTCCAGCCGGATCCGACGCCGGTAGGTCATCGAGGTGAGCAGGTAGACCGCGTGCAGCCGGCGCTCGTCGGCGCCGAGGTAGTCCACCCCGGACACCGAGGAGCACAGCTCGAACCGCAGCGCCATGTCATCGCGCAGCACCTGGCAGACCTCGGCGATCCGCTCGGGGCGGACGTGCAGGGTCAGCTCGCCGCGGTCGACGACCACCTTCTCGACGGCATCGCCGAAGGCCGGGTACGCCTCCTCCAGCGCGTCGCGGACCTCGTCGAAGTACCCGCCGTACGGCCGGGCGGCCTCCTCGATCGGCTGGCGCGGGCGGACCAGGCCGCCGTAGCCGGACACGTCACCGGTGCCCTGGTTGCCGAACATCCCGCGACCGGCCGGGCTGGCCGGCGGGTACTCGGCCGGGGCGGTCGAGCTGGCGCCGGGCGGCGTTACCGGCACCGGTACCCCGCCGTCGTTGGTCTTGTCCGTGGGAGACGTCATTTCGGGCCTGCCTGCGGGTGGAGATGGTTCTGGGCGTTCATCCAGTTCTCGATCCGCAACTGCTCCTCGCGCCCCTCGCGGACCGCCTGGGTCCACTCGGCACGCCGGGCCTTGTCGTTGCGGTAGGAGGACGGCATCGAGCCGTACGGCACGACCGGGACGTCGCCGCGCTCCTGGCGGGCCGCCAGCATCTTGCGACCGTTCGGGCCCAGCGGCTCGTACATGATCTTCTCGCGGAGCTTGAGGATCGCGTCGATGAGCATCTCCGGCCGGGGCGGGCAGCCGGGCAGGTACATGTCGACGGGTACGACGTGGTCGACGCCCTGCACGATGGCGTAGTTGTTGAACATGCCGCCGCTGCTGGCGCAGACGCCCATCGAGAGCACCCAGCGGGGCTCGGCCATCTGGTCGTAGATCTGGCGCAGCACCGGCGCCATCTTCTGGCTCACCCGGCCGGCCACGATCATGAGGTCGGCCTGCCGGGGCGAGGCCCGGAAGACCTCCATGCCCCAGCGGCCCATGTCGTAGTGCGGACCACCGGCGGCCATCATCTCGATGGCGCAGCAGGCCAGGCCGAAGGTGGCGCCCCACACGGACGACTTCCGGGACCAGTTGACCAGCTTCTCCACCGAGGTGAGCAGGACGCCGGCGGGGAGCTTCTCCTCGATGCCCATCTGACGTTCCTTCCTCAGTCCCAGTCCAGGCCGCCGCGACGCCACACGTAGGCGTACGCAACGAAGACCGCGACGATGAACAGGACCATCTCCACGAAGCCGAAGATCGGCAGAGCGTCGAACGAGACCGCCCAGGGGTAGAGGAAGATGATCTCGATGTCGAAGACGATGAAGAGCATCGCCGTCAGGTAGAACTTGATCGGGAACCGCCCACCGCCGACGGGCTGCGGGCTGGGCTCGATGCCGCACTCGTACGCCTCGAGTTTGGCCTTGTTGTAGCGACGGGGACCGGCGAAGCGGGCGGCTCCGACGGAGAACAGCGAGAACGCCGCGGCGAGGGCGAACAGCCCGATGATCGGTGCGTAAGGCGAGAGCGACATCGTTTTCTCCTGCTCGTCCTTCCCTGCCGTCAGTGCTTGACGAAAATCACACTATTCACGTCCCTCGCGGTGGCTGCCGGCGGGGGTCGATCTTTGTCGGCTTCGAGGCTGTGACCAGCACCGATGCCGTCCCAACTAGACGGCCGGCGCTGCCTTCGTCATCGCATTGATGACCCGGTCCATCGCGTCCCCACCTCGGGGGTCGGTCAGGTTGGCCAGCAACTTGAGGACGAAACGCATCAGCGTCGGATGGGGCATGCCGTGCTTGGTGGCGATCCGCATGATCTCCGGACGGCCGATCAGTTTCACGAAGATGCCACCGAGGCGGTAGTAACCACCGAGGCGGGCCTTCAGCTCGTTCGGGTACGCCATCAGCGCCCGCTCCCGCTCCGGTCCGGCCGGACGCGCGAGCGCCTGCACCGCGACCTCCGCGGCCAGTTCGCCGGACTCCATGGCGTACGCGATGCCCTCGCCGTTGAACGGGTTGACCATGCCGCCGGAGTCGCCGACCAGCAGGACGCCACGGGTGTAGTGCGGCACCCGGTTGAAGCCCATCGGCAGGGCGGCGCCGAGGATCGGGCCGTCCGCGTTGGTCTCGTCGGTCATCCCCCACTCGGCGGGGGTGTTGGCCAGCCAGTCGGTGAGCAGCCGGCGGTAGTTGGTCTTGCCGAACGCGGACGACGAGTTGAGCACGCCGAGGCCGACGTTGACACGCCCGTCGCCGAGCCCGAAGATCCAGCCGTACCCCGGCAGCAGGTTGTCGCCGCTGTCCTTGCTGCGCAGCTCCAACCACGACTCCAGGTAGTCGTCGTCGTGCTTGGCCGGCGAGTGGTAGTAGCGGCGGACGGCCACGCCGATCGGCCGGTCCTCCCGCTTGGCCAGCCCGAGCGCGAGCGGGAACCGACCGGAGACACCGTCGGCGGCCACGACCAGCGGGGCGTGGAAGGTGGCGGGCTCCTTGCCGGGCCCCACCTCCGCCTCAACGCCGGTCACCCGACCGTCCTCGTCGAGCACCGGGCCCAGCACGTTGACGTTGGTCCGCAGTTTGGCGCCGGCCGCGACCGCGCGCTGAGCGAGCAGGTCGTCGAAGTCCAGCCGGGTACGGACCAGCCCGTAGTTCGGGAAGCTCGCCAGCTCCGGCCAGTCCAGCTCCAGGCGTACGCCGCCGCCGATCACCCGCAGACCCTTGTTGTGCAGCCAGCCGGCCTCGGGCGAGGTGTCCACGCCCATCCGGATGAGCTGGCGCACCGCACGCGGGGTCAGTCCGTCACCGCAGACCTTCTCCCGGGGGAACTCGGTCTTCTCCAACACCAGGACCCGTACGCCGTGCCGGGCCAGGTGGTACGCAGTCGCCGATCCACCGGGACCGGCGCCAACGACAATGACATCGGCGTCGTGTTCCACCGCGGTCATTCGCGCCTCCTCCCGCACGCTCGTGAAATGCTTCACAAGCCAGACGGGACGAGTGTATGACCGGCGTCATACCTGCGCAGGATCAGGGGTACCTAACTCGCCGATGTGACAGCCGGCGACCGTCCACAGCAGCCGAGTGTCAGGCCGGGCTGGGCGCGTCCAGGCCGGCGTCGACCCGGATCGTCTCCGGTAGATGCTCCCGTAGCGCGCCGCCCGCCGCACGGTCCAGGGCGGCCAGCACCTCGGCGACCACCTGCCGGACGTCCGTCGGGTCCGCGCCGGCCAGCGCGCGCAACTGCGTGATGAGTTCGGCCGCGTCGTCGTCGGTGGCGGCCACCGGGCTCGCCGGGTCTGCTCCGGTCATGCGGACGAGCGTACGGCGCAAAGTGGACTAAAGTCGGATATTCCCGAAACGCGCAAGCGTCTCGCGTGCTACGCGCGGCCGTCTCGCCGTGCTACGCGCGGACGGCCCGGTGCAGCGCGACCACGCCGCCGGTCAGGTTGCGCCACGCCACCCGACCCCACCCCGCCGCGGCCACCCGCCCGGCCAGCGCCGCCTGGTCCGGCCAGGCCCGGACCGACTCGGCCAGATAGACGTACGCGTCGGGGTTGCTCGACACCGCGCGGGCCACCACCGGCAGCGACCGCATCAGGTACGACAGGTACACCGTCCGGAAGACCGAATTGACCGGCGTGCTGAACTCACACACCACCAGCCGGCCGCCGGGCCGGGTGACCCGGGCCAGCTCGCGCAGCGCCGCGTCGGTGTCGTTGACGTTCCGCAGGGCGAAGGAGATGGTCACCGCGTCGAAGCTCGCGTCGGCGAACGGCAGCCGCAGCGCGTCACCGGCCAGCAACGGCACCTTGGGACGCACCCGCTTGCCGACCTGGAGCATGCCCAGCGACAGGTCCGCCCCCACCGCGTACGCCCCGGACTGGGTCAGCTCGCGGGTCGACACACCGGTGCCCGCTCCCACGTCCAGCACCCGCTCACCCGGTCCTAGCCCCAGGGCCGCGCGGGTGGCCCGCCGCCAGGAGCGGTCCTGCCCGAAGGCGAGCACGGTGTTGGTCAGGTCGTAGCGCTCGGCCACGCCGTCGAACATCGCGGCGACCTCGTGCGGTTGCTTGTCGAGACTGGCGCGCTGGCCCTGCGGGGTACGGCTCACCCCGTTCACTCTGCCAGCCCCGCGCGAGCCCTCGGCCGCTGGGTCCGCGTACCCCACGGTGGTCGGCGCCGCCGATACGCGCGAGGGCGGGGTGGTCGCCCACCCCGCCCTCGCGTCGCGCCTGCGTGTCAGTCGGTCGACTTCTCGTCGCCGGGGGCGACCAGGACGACCTTGCGACGGCGGGAGAGCACCAGCAGCGCTCCGCCGACGAGCAGGATCAGACCACCGATGCCACCGATCAGGCCGGCCTGCACACCGGTGACCGGCAACCCACCGCCGCCGGAACCACCGCCGCCCGTGGTCGGCGACGTGCTCGTACCCGGCGTCGTCGTGCCGTCCGGAGTCGGAGTCGCGGTCGGAGTCGGCGTGACGGTCGGCGTCGGGGTCGGCTGCGCGCTGAGGTCGACGAACACGTCGAACTGCGCGGTGTTGTCCACCTCGTCGGTCTCGGTGAACGCCCGGCGCTGCGCGCCGGAAGCGTCCTTCGGCTCCTCCTCGGGGCTGCCCTGGGTGGCCTCAAGACCGGCGGCCCAGACGAATCCGGGCCGGAGCACCGACTCGGTGACGTCCTCGCCGATCTTCACCCGGACGTCGCCCGTGTAGAACTGCCCGGGCTTCAGCACGACGCCGCTGTCCTCGCAGTAGGCGTTGGCGAACCCGCCCAGCGGCTGCTCGACGCAGCCCTCCGGCAGCTTGGCGAAGGTGACGCCGGCCGGCAGCGTGATCCCGTACGCCACGCCGGTCGCCTTCTTGCTGCCGTCGTTGTAGACCGCCCAGTCCAGCGGCGCGGTGTCGCCCCGCTTGACCGGCTTGAGGCCGGACTCGCCCGCCTCGTCGCCGTCCACCGTCACGTCGGCGTAGACGTCCTGCACCCAGGTCGTCAGGTCGTAACCCGGCTTGGTGACGGTGATGTCGTGCTCGACGGTGTTGTCGTCGAGGACGGGGTCCTGGGTTGCGGAGCTGATGGTGACCACCAGCGTGCCGGCCGCGCCGCGACCGCCGGTCGAGAAGATCGGGATGCCGAAGTCCTCGGTGGTGCCGGCGGGCAGGTCACCGAGTAGGCAGGTGACGGTCTTGCCCTGGATGTCACAGCCGTCCGGCGCGATGACGCCGACCTTGCGGTTCTTCAGGCCCTTCGTGTCCACGGTGACCCGGACGTCCTTGGCGTCGACCGTGCTTCGGGTGTTGTCGACCTGAAACTTGAACGGCTTCGCCTTGGCCGCCTTGACGCCCTGAGCCAGCTCGTAGCTGAGCGGCACCAGGGCCAGGTCGGCCTGGTCGGCGGCCTGCGCCGGGGCGGCGACGGTGGCCACGCCACCGGCCGCGAGCAGGGCCACGACGCCGGCACGGGCCAGGGCCGAGCGGTGGAACGCTGTCATCAGTCCCCCGGGGGTCGGGAAGAAAAAGGAATGGTTGCGGGAACGTGCGGACGTTATCCGAGGTCGATCTCCCACGCCAGCGTGGCGGACGGTTTTCAACCGTCTGGACTGGACCCGCCACACGGATCGGGCGGGATGGTCACCCATCCCGCCCGTACCGCCGTGCGTTATGTGAACGACCCTCATGGGCCGATGGAGGACGCGCCTCAGGCAGACGGCCGCACGTTATCCGTCGGCGATCATCTCCACCAGACCCACACCGGGCTATGCGCCGGCGAGCCCACCGGGAGAACCCGTACCGCCGAGTGGACGCAGGCGGAAGCAGGATCCCCGGTCAGCCGAACGGTCGGCCGCGACGTACCTCAGTTGACCTCGACGAGCGGCAGCGACCGGCCCGCGCCGCCGCCCGGCAGCGCGATCGAGGAGAAGTGCGAGACCACCCGCTCGTCGGTCGGGTCGTCGGCCGGCGTGTGGTGCACCGCCAGCCGGTTGTAGAGGGTGTCGCGCTGGGCCGGGATCCGGTCGGCGGAGCGGATCATGCCGATCAGCTCGTGCAGGTTGGAGCGGTGCCGGGCGCCGGCCGAGGAGATCACGTTCTCCTCCAGCATGATCGAGCCGAGGTCGTCCACGCCCATGTGCAACGCGAGCTGCCCGATGTCCTTGCCGGTGGTCAGCCAGGACGCCTGAAGGTGCGGCACGGTCTCGAAGAAGAGCCGGGCCACCGCGACGAGGCGCAGGTATTCGAGCGTGGTCGCCTGCGTACGGCCCTTGAGGTGGTTGTTCTCCGGCTGGTACGTCCACGGGATGAACGACCGGAACCCGCCCGTACGGTCCTGCACGTCGCGGATCATCCGCAGGTGCTCGATCCGCTCGGCGTGCGTCTCGCCGGTGCCCATCATCATGGTGGCGGTCGACTCGATGCCCTGCCGGTGGGCCAACTCCATGACCTCCAGCCAGCGCTCACCCGACTCCTTGAGGGGCGCGATGGCCTTACGCGGACGCTCCGGCAGCATCTCCGCGCCGGCGCCGGCGATCGAGTCCAGACCGGCGGTCTTGATCCGGGCGATGGCCTCGTCCAGGCTCACCCCGGAGACCTTCGCCATGTGCAGGATCTCGCTCGGCCCGATCGAGTGGATGACCAGCTGCGGGTACGCCTGCTTGACCGAGGAGAACAGCTCCTCGTAGTACTCCACGCCGTAGTCCGGGTGGTGCCCGCCCTGGAGCATCACCTGGGTCGCGCCCAGCTCGACCGCCTCGCCGCAGCGACGCAGGATCTCCTCCGTCGGGTGCGTCCACCCCTCGGCGTGCTTCGGCGCGCGGTAGAACGCGCAGAACTTGCACGCCGTCACGCAGACGTTCGTGTAGTTGATGTTGCGATCGATCAGGTAGGTGACGACGTTGTCCGCATAGCGCCGCCGGCGCACCGCGTCCGCCGCCTCGCCCAACGCGTGGAAGGGCGCCTCGGTGTAGAGCAGCAGGGCATCCTCGGGCGTGATCCGCCCGCCGTCCGCGCCACGCTGCAGGATGTCGTCGATCTCCCGGCTCACCGTCACAACCCCGAGCCTACGTCGGCGTCAACTCGTCTCGCGGATCTGGGGACACTGATGTGACCCCCAACAGAGTTCCAACATATCTTCAAGATCAATATATGATGTTGAGAGACCATTGACTTCTTATGTTTCAACCTCGAAGATATTGCCGAGGTCGAGGGGGCGCGATATGAGCGACACGGACACCGCTCCGGGCATCGCTGCCCGCTGTCGAGCCGACGGCGGACTAACGCAAGCAACTCTGGGCGAGTTACGGGACGAGTTGGGCTACCGAAAACTCGGCCGCTGGGTCCTCGCGGAGATCGCTGAGACGCTCAGAGCTACTGGCCTCGGCTTCTTCCCTCCAGAGCGACTCACTGCCGAACTCAACACCGAGCCGCGCCAGTGGCAGACGGTCTGGATTTACGTTCGGGATGGCGGGTCGCGGGCGCGAGTGATCGATGCCGTGCTTCAGCCCGACGACTGCGATGTACGCGCAGAACTCGACGCCATCGGCACCAAAAACCCGGCAACGCTGACACCTCAGCAGAGACTGGATCGGATCCGAGACATCCTCAACGCGTAGGTCAGGGTCAGCGACCACCACAGGAAGGGTGCACGCGCCATGAATGCGCACGTCTTCGTGGACGAGACAAAGGAGCGAGGGCTTCTCGTCGCGGCTGTGGTCGTGCTCCCGGCGGACCTGACCGCTGCCCGCCGGACCATTCGCGATCTGATCCTGCCCGGCCAGCGCCGCATCCACTTCCACAAGGAGAAGGACGACCGGCGCCGGCAAATAATCGCTGCCGTCGTCAAACTGTCCGCCCACGCGGTTATGTTCGACGCGAAGAGACACCACGATCCAAGGGCGGCCCGCGAAGCCTGCCTCGTCGAGCTCGTGCAGCACGCAGCGAAGATCAGCGCGGCACGTCTCGTCCTGGAGCGCGATGATTTGACATTCCAAGCCGACCGGCGTCTGCTCTTCGAGCAGGTGAGGAAGTCGGGAACGTCCAACAACCTGCGTTACGACCAACTGAGAGCCCACGAGGAGTGCCTGCTGGCCATTCCCGACGCACTGGCCTGGTGCTGGGCCAAGGGCGGACGATGGAAGACGTCCGTGCAGCGCGTCGTCAGGGAGGCGCGGCAGGTTTGACCAGGACCGGGAGACGCGAAACCCGGCTCACCCACCGTCCGGAAGGCTGCCGGGTCCACTTCCAAAGAGCTACTGCCCCTGGCAGTTGCAGGCTACCTCTGTCCGGAGCTTCCGGACAAGGAATTGACCAATTCCGTCTCTCACGCCCACCCTCAGCCTCTCCTGCCGTGACGGGTCACCCGGGTTAGCGCTCCGACGGCATGCGACAAACGAATCGGGCCCAAGCTGCACGCTCGAAGGCCAGGACCGGACCAGCCTGGTCCTTCGAGTCGCGTACGGCGATCACCTGGGTCAACTCGGCGACCTCGACGCAGTCGGCGTTGGTGCCACTGCGGCTGGACTTGCGCCAGGTCGCGCCGGACAGCTCTGGAGTGATCATCGAAGGCTCACTCTCGCTCGTGCTCCGTTGCGACCCGCGCAACGAACTCCACCGAATCGACGGGGCTCAGCGCCACCTCGGCCAGCCTATCGGCCTCCCGCCGGAAGTGCGCCACCTGCGGCGGCTCCTCCAGGAACAGCCCGGCCACCTTGTGGTCCAGGTAGACCACCGATCGGTTGCGGGGAAAGTCGAAGAGCGCGAACGACCCGTCCAGCCCGGTGTGTCCGCCGACCGCCAGCGGCACCACCTGCAAGGCGACGTTCGGCCGTTCTGCGGCATCGATCAGATGCCGAAGCTGACGGGCCATCACCCGGGGGCCGCCGAGCACCCGGCGCAACACCGTCTCGTCGAGCAGAGCGTGCAGCGTCGGCGGCGAGGCGCGGGTGAGAATTGCCTGCCGGCCCAACCGGGCCGCCACCCGCCCCTGCGCCTCGTCATCCGGAATGCCACCGCTGCGCATCAACGCCTGGGTGTAGTCCGGGATCTGCAACAGGCCGGGCACCAGCAGCGGCTGCCAGTTGACGGTGCTGGTTGCCTCGGCCTCCAACCGGATCAGCGTCCGGGACTCGTCGGACAGCCCACCGATCGCCTCCCACCAACCGGTCTCGGCCGACCGCTCGGCCATCCCGAGCAGGCGTTTGCGCTCGTCCCCGGTCACGCCGTAGATGACCAGCAGCGAGGCGACGTCGGCGGCCTGGATGCCCTGGGTGCCGGTCTCCATCCGGGACAGCTTGGACGGCTGCCAGCCCAGTCGGCTGGCCACCCGACGCAGCGGCAGCTTGCGCGCCTCCCGCAGCTCACGTAACTCGCCGCCGAGACCTCGACCGACGACTGTGGGTTGAGTGGCCTTGGGCATCCTGGTCCTCCGGGTCGACTCCCATAACGCCGTCACAGTGACGGCATGAACTCGTCGCGTTGAGTATTGACTTGATCTCAACAACCCGCAACCATCACCCGCAACGTTGCTGATGACCGTCCCCGGAGGAAGCTATGCCTGTCCGGACCCACCAGCCCGCCTGGCTGCGACCGTACGATCCAACCGACTCACCCGGGCCGATCCCGTCGGTGATCGCCCACTTCAAGCGGCGCGGACGCGACGAGGAGCCAGCGCCCACCGAGGCCGAGCGCGAGGCAGCCCGCTAAACGGTGGTGCTGGTGCCGCCCGAGGCGGCCGAGGCACTCGGCGAGGTGGGCCTGCAACTGTTCCGCGACACCGACTGGGACCACTACCCGGCACACCTCGATGAGGCGGTCAAGGTGATCGAGGAGGCGTGCGGCGAGCGGGTCGCGCTGGTCGAACACCGCTCCGACCTCACCTACTGGACGGCCCACGTCCGCCCCGCCGACTGCCGTCGGGCTGCCGGGGGTCAGGCGTCGTAGTCGACCGTGAGCTTGTCGGTAGTCGGGCTGGACTGGCAGGTCAGCACATAGCCGGCAGCCACCTCGTCCGGCTCCAGGGCGTAGTTGCGGGCCATCGTGACCGACCCGTCGACGACCTTCGCCTTGCAGGTCGAGCAGACACCGCCCTTGCAGGCGTACGGCAGTTCGCCGCGCACCTTCAACGCGGCGTCCAGCACCCGCTGCTCCCGGCCCATGGTGAAGCTCGACGAGCGGCCGTCCAAAACGATGGTGACGTCCGTCCCGACGCCCTGCTGCTCCGTGGGACGCGCCACCGGCTCGGGCGGCGCGTCGACGTGGAACAGCTCGGTGTGCACGGCCGACTCCGGCAGACCCCGCGCGGCCAGCACCTCCCGAGCGTCGACCACCATGCCGTACGGCCCGCAGAGGAACCATTCCTCGATCAGTTCGCCCGGGACGATGGTGCCCAGCAGGCGCCCCAACCGTTCGGTGTCGATCCGTCCGGACAGCAACGGCGACTCGCCCTGCTCCCGGGACAGCACGTGCACCAGGTGCAGCCGGGACGGGAAGCGGTCCTTCAGGTCGGCCAGCTCCTCGGCGAACATCACGGTGTTCGCCGTGCGGTTGCCGTACACCAGGGTGAAGGTGCTGGCCGGCTCGACGGCCAGGGCCGTCGCGACCAGCCCGAGCACCGGCGTGATGCCGGAGCCGGCGACGACCGCGCCGTAGTGGCGGACCCGGTCCGGCGCGAACGCCGTGGTGAAAGTGCCCAGCGGGGGCAGCACCTCGACCGTGTCGCCGCCGCGCAGCGCCCCGCACGCGAAAGCCGAGAAGGCGCCGCCGGGAACCTCCCGCACCCCGATCCGCAGCCGGCCGCGCCGGGCCAGGTCGTCGGGGGTGGAGCAGATGGAGTACGACCGGCGCACGTCCTCGCCGTCGTCGGTCACCCGCCGCACCGTCAGGTGCTGGCCCGCCTGGAAGGCGAAGGTCTCCCGCAACTCCTCGGGTACGGCGAAGGTGACCGCCACGGAGTCGTCGGTGAGCCGGTCGACGGCCGCGACCGGCAGTGGGTGAAAGGCCGGCCGACGACGGACCGGCCGGGTGATGGTGACTGTCACAGCGCCTTCAGGTGGTCGAAGGGTTCGGAGCAGGAGCGGCAGCGCCACAACGCCTTGCAGGCGGTCGAGCCGAACCGGCTGACCTGCTCGGTCTCCGGCGAGCCGCAGAGCGGGCAGCGGACCGCGAGGGTCAGTGCCACCACGCCCGGGGCGGACGCCGGGGCGGGCGGGGCGATCCCGGCAGACGCGAGCTTTGCCCGCCCGGTGTCGGAGATCCAGTCGGTGCTCCACGGTGGGCTGTAGACCGTTCGCACGTCCGCGTCCGGGTAACCGGCCGTCGCCAGGGCACGGCGCACGTCGGCCCGAATCACGTCCATGGCGGGGCAGCCGGTGTAGGTCGGGGTGATGGTGACGACGACCCGACCGGTGACC
The DNA here is from genome assembly GCF_049841635.1 of Micromonospora sp. DT44. Lineage (NCBI taxonomy): Bacteria > Bacillati > Actinomycetota > Actinomycetes > Micromonosporales > Micromonosporaceae > Micromonospora > Micromonospora sp. DT44. Next base: position 86,060 of record NZ_JBNCKS010000004.1, read on the forward strand.
CGGTCCTCCTCGACCGCGCGGAGGATGCCCAGCTCGTCGATGGTGATCACCCGGATCTCCGGGTCCACCACGCTCGCCGCCGCCGTCCACGCGTCGGTCCGACTCCGCTGTGCGGTCGCTCCCGCGCTCACCACTGCGCCCCCGGGTGGGCACGGTGCAGCACCTGCATCTCGGCCAGCAGGTAGGACAGGTGCTCGGTGTGCACACCGGCCCGCCCGCCGGTCGGCGCCCAGCCGCGCTCGGGACGGGTGAGCGTAGCCTCGGCCAGCACCGGACCGACGACCTCGTCGAACGCCGGCCGCAGACCCGCCGGATCGACCGGCGCCGCCGGGTCCGCCGCGAAAAGCTCATGGGTGTACGGCCAGACGTGGTCCACGGCCTCCTGCATCCGGCGGTGCGACTCCTCGGTGCCGTCACCGAGCCGCTTCACCCACAGCGCGCCGTGGTCCAGGTGGTACGCGGACTCCTTGCGCGCCTTCGCGCCGATCGCGGCCAGCCGCTCGTCAGCGCAGCCGGCGAGCGCGGTGTAGAGCGGCACCTGGTACGCCGCCAGGAAGAACAGCTTCGCCATCGTCACCGCGAAGTCGCCGTTGGGCAGCTCGACCAGGAGCACGTTGTGGAACTCGCGGTCGTCGCGCAGGTACGCGAGCGCGTCCTCGTCCCGACCCGCGGCTTCCAGCTCACCCGAGTACGACAGCAGCAGCCGGGCCGCGCCGAGCTGGTCGAGGGCGATGTTGGCGAGCGCGATGTCCTCTTCCATCTCCGGCGCGCGGGTCGCCCACTCGGCCAGCCGCTGCGCGGCGACCAGCGCGTCGTCGCCCAGGCCGAGACTGAAGGCGAAGGGCCCGTTCACAGGTGCGCCACCCCGTCCGGGACCTCGTAGAACGTGGGGTGGCGGTAGACCTTGTCGGCCGCCGGGTCGAAGAAGGCGTCCTTCTCGTCCGGGCTGGACGCGGTGATCGCGCCCGCCGGCACCACCCAGATCGACACGCCCTCCTGGCGGCGGGTGTAGAGGTCACGGGCGTTGCGCAGGGCCAGCTCGGCGTCCGGGGCGTGCAGGCTGCCGACGTGGGTGTGCGACAGACCCCGCCGCGCCCGGACGAAGACCTCCCACAGAGGCGAGTGTTCGTTGCTCACGCGGCCACCTTCTCCCTCGTGTCGGCCCGCTTGGCGGCGTACGCCGCGGCGGCCTCGCGTACCCATGCGCCGTCGGCGTGGGCGGCCCGGCGGTGCGCCATCCGCTCCCGGTTGCACGGCCCGTTGCCCTTGATGACCTGCATCAGCTCGTCGTAGTCCGGCTGGCTGTAGTCGTACGCCCGCCGCTGCTCGTTCCAGCGCAGGTCGTCGTCAGGAATGCGGAGCCCGAGGACCTCGGCCTGCCCGACGCACATGTCGACGAAACGTTGGCGCAGGTCGTCGTTCGAGAAGCGCTTGATCTTCCAGGCCATCGACTGGGCGGAGTGAGTGGAGTCGCCGTCCGGCGGACCGAACATGGCCAGCGACGGGTACCACCAGCGGTCGACCGCGTCCTGGGCCATGGCCTTCTGCGCCGGGGTGCCGTGCGCGAGGGTGTGCAGGATCTCGTACCCCTGGCGCTGGTGGAACGACTCCTCCTTGCAGACCCGGATCATCGCTCGGGCGTACGGCCCGTAGGAGCACCGGCACAGCGGCACCTGGTTGACGATTGCCGCGCCGTCCACCAGCCAGCCGATCGCGCCCACGTCGGCCCAGGTCAGGGTGGGGTAGTTGAAGATCGAGCTGTACTTCTGCTTGCCATCTAGCAGCATCCGGACCAGTTCGTCGCGGCTGATGCCGAGGGTCTCGGCGGCGGCGTAGAGGTAGAGGCCGTGGCCCGCCTCGTCCTGGACCTTGGCCAGCAGGATCGCCTTGCGCTTGAGCGAGGGCGCCCGACTGATCCAGTTGCCCTCGGGCTGCATGCCGATGATCTCGGAGTGGGCGTGCTGCGCGATCTGCCGGATCAGCGTCCGCCGGTACGCCTCGGGCATCCAGTCGCGCGGCTCGATCTTCTGCTCCGCGTCGACAACCTCGGTGAAGTAGGCCGCCAGATCCTCGTCCGGCGCCGGGCCGCCGCGCCGTTCACGAGCGGCGGCGGCGCGCAGCTCGGCCTCGGCCGCTTCGACCTCGCCGAGCAGGCCCGCGCCGGGCGCGTCCGGTGCGTCGCCGGGTGCGGAGAAGTCGTTGCCATACATGAGGACAAGTGTTACAGCTTGCACCCGGATGCACTAGGGGGTGTAACAGGAAACCCGAGTGACGTTCCGTCACCGATGGGCAGATCTCCGCTACCCACCGCGACATCGGCGTTTATGACGTGGCTCACGGAAACGAGGTCAAATCTCCCATAAGCCGCAAAGTGTCGGGACTTTCTCCCGATTTCGCACGTTGCCTGGTGTCGACCTCTGGCGATCGGCGCGTCCGGACGTAGACTTCTGCCGGTCACACGATCGGCTGCCCCCACGCCGTCTCCACAGAGGCCACCTCCCCCGGCCTCGGCGCACGCACCGGTCGCCCCGGACAACGAAGCCGGTCCCCCCGGCCCTGACATCTGGAGCTCACCCAACTCATGCGATCTCGCGTGACCATGGTGTTCGCCGTCGTGGCGGTGATTCTCGGTGGCGTCCTACTGGTCCCCACCGCGTACGCCCGACTGTCCAGCGACGCCGGCGAAGGCGGCGGTGGTGGCGGCACCACCAACAGCGTCGCCGCGCCCGCGCCGGCCCCGCCACCACCTCCCACGCTGGCCGCAGGCCGCGTGTCGGTGGCATTCAAGGGCGAATTCTTCTCGTGGGCGCTGCTCGACCGGACGACCGGCAAGATCTCCGGACCGTCGAACATGAGCGCGACCAGCTCCACCGAATCGATGATCAAGGCGTGGATCGTCTCCGACTACCTACGTCAGCTCAAGGACAGGGAGCCGCCGGCCACGCTGAAGCGGGCGGCCAGCCTCGCCATCCGGGACAGCAACGACGATGCCGCCAACGCGGTCTACAAGGCCGCCGGCGGCTCGTATGCCACTCCGCCCGGCGGACAGCCGGGGCCCGTGATCAAGCGTGCGATCAGCATCTGCGGCCTGACCGACACCAAGCGCGGCAACGTGCCCAAGTTCGAGGGCTGGTGGAGCTTCACCCGGATGTCCCCGCGCGACGCGGCCCGGCTCGGTGACTGCATCGCCGACGGCAAGGCCGCCGGCCCCAAGTGGACCAAGTGGGTGCTCAGCGAGATGAGCCAGGTCCGCGGCACCACCGACGAACAGAAGGCCAGTTCCGGTGGCGGCCGCTGGGGGATCATCGACGGTCTACCCAAGTCGATCACCGCTCAGGGCCCGGTCAGCATGAAGAACGGCTGGACACCGATTGCCTACGACGGAAACTGGCACGTCAACTGCCTCGCGGTCAACGGAAAGTGGAGTCTCGCGGTGATGCTGCGCTACTCGATCAAGCTAGGGCTGGACTACGGCGCGAAGGTCTGCGCCAGCGTCGCCACCCAACTGGTCACCCCGCAGCCCGGCGCCGCGCTCAAGGTGCCGCAGCAGCCGGTCGGGAAGCTCTGATGGCCGGCAACCGGCGCGCCGATCGACGCGGTGGAGGCGAGACCTCGCCGCTGCGCCTGATCGCCGTCGCGGTCATCCTCATCGGGCTGGTGCTGGTCTCGCTACGCCTGCTGCCCGGGTCGCCGTTCGAGTCGGCCGCCGCCGCCAAGTGGGGTGACGCCGGGGCGACGACCAGCGACCGGTCCACCAACGCGGCCACCGACCGCAGCGCCCGCCAGCCGGCCCCGCCGAGCCCCAGCCCCAGCCCTTCGCTGACGCCGCTGCCGTTCCAGGCCAAGGACCTCGACCTCGACATCGAGGGCTGGTACTCCTGGAGCGTCCTCGACCGCCGGACCGGGAAGATCATCGGTTCGAAGAACATGGGTGAGACCAGCACCACCGCCTCGCTGATCAAGTCCTGGATCGTCGCCGACTACCTGCGCCGCGCCGCCGAGGCCGGCCAGACACCGAGCGACGCGAAGCTCGCCGACGCCACCCGCATCATCCGGGACAGCGACAACACGCGGGCCGAGCAGTTCTACAACTCGGTCGGCCGGGACGCCTCGATCCGGCGGCTGCTCTCCATGTGCAAGCTGACCGACAGCAGCGTCGCCCCGGACAAGGGCTGGTCCCGTACGGCGCTCTCCCCCCGCGACACCGCGCGGCTGGGCAACTGCATCGCCACCGGCACCGCCGCCGGGCCGAAGTGGACCAAGTGGCTGCTCAACGAGATGAAGCTGGTCCGGGGCGCTGGAGACTTCGGTATCCGCAAGGCGTTCCCACCCGCGCAGCAGAAGCAGATCGCCATCAAGAACGGGTGGATCGACCGGACCGCCGAGCAGGAGATGCACATCAACTGCCTGGCCATCGGCGACACCTGGACGATGGGCGTGATGGTCCGCTACCCGATCAACATGGGCTACGAGTACGGCATGAAGAACTGCCAGAAGATCACCGAGGCGCTGCTGCGCCCCGGCACCTGACGGCGGCTGTCCTTCCGCATCCGAGCGCCGCTCTGCCTGGCAGAGCGGCGCTCCGTCCATTTCGCGGCGCTCAGCGTCCTTCGCGACGCGGCGCGGCGGCTTCGCGGCGCGGCGGCTTCGCGGCGCGGCGGCTTCGCGGCGCGGCGGCTTCGCGGCGCGGCGGCGTCCTCTCGGACTCGCCGGCTGGTCAGCCCGCGAAGAACTCCGGACCGTCGGCGGGCAGTGCCGGGACCTCGCCGAGCGCGGCGACCCGCCGGGCGAACTCGCGCAGCCCGGAGACCTGCCGCTCGCCGAGCGAGAAGTCCAGGGCCCGGAAGTACGTGGCCAGCGTCGCGGCGTCGAACGCCTCCCACCGCGCCGCCGCCTCGGCGACCTGGTCCAGCTCGGAGAGGCAGAGGTCGCGCGAGCGCAGGAACGCCTCGTGCACTTCCTTGACCAGGCCCGGGTGCGCGGCCGCGAAGTCGCGGCGGACGGCCCAGACGGCGAAGACCATCGGCAGCCCGCTCCAGTCCCGCCAGGCCTGCCCCAGGTCGGTCACGGTGAGGCCCCGCAACGGCGCCTCGTAGTACGCCCGCAGCGCCACGTCCCCGATCAGGACCCCGGCGTCGGCCTCCAGCAGCATCTGGGTCAGGTCCGGAGGGCAGCGGAAGTACTCGGGCCGCACCCCGTACCGCTCGGTGAGCAGCAACTGCGCCAGCATCACCCCGGTCCGCGACGTCGAGCCGAGCGCCACGCGGGCACCGTCCAGCTCGGCGAGCGGTCGGGTGGAGACCATGTTGACCGAGAGCACCGGCCCGTCGCTGCCGACCGCCAGGTCCGGCAGGAGGAGCAACTCGTCGGTGTGCTTCAGGTACTCCATCAGCGTGATCGGACCGATGTCGAGGTCGCCCGCCACCAGCGCCGCGCTCAGCCGGTCCGGGGAGTCCTTGTGCAGGTCGACGTCGAGCAGGCTGCCCGAGCGCATCAGGCCCCAGTAGATCGGCAGGCAGTTCAGGAACTGGATGTGCCCGACCCGCGGGCGTGCGACGCGCTCAACCATGACGCGACCGTATCCCCGGCCTCGGGATCCAGCCCGGCGGGCCGGCGCGGAGTGGCCAACCCCGCACCCGACCCACCCGGCTGCGGGCGCGCCTCGTCGCCCGCCCTTGAGCCGCAGTCCGAAGACGGTGGCGCTGGCCGGGCCCTTCGCAACGGAAACTGTCGTACACCTGTTCTAGTGTTGGTTCATGTTGAGGGCGTTGGCGCAGGCGGGTGACGGTGTCGACGCTTGCGCCGACACCGCGCCGTGGGCCCTCTCCGACGACGAACTGCTCGCGGCGCTGGACGCGTCGCACGCCTTGGCGCAGCGTCTGGCAACCATCCAGCTCGCTCTCGTGCGCGAGCTCGACGGCCGTGGTCTCGCGGTCGCCCAGGGCGCCTCGTCCACCGCCGTCTGGTTACGGGAGCGGCTGCGGCTGTCCGGGCGGTCGGCCCGCCAGTTGGTCCAGCTCGCCGCCACCATCGACGCGGCGCCACCGACGGTCCGCGCCGCCCTCCTCGACGGCAGCCTCACGGTGGAGCAGGGCAAGGTGGTGGCGGAGACGATCGCGGACCTCCCCGTCGAGGCCGGCCCGGAGGTGGCAGAGAAGGCCACCGAGTTGCTGATCGCCTGGGCCGACCGCTTCGATCCGACCACCCTGAGTCGCCTCGGTGAACGCGTCCTCGCGCACGTCGCGCCCGACCTGGCCGACGAGGCCGAGCTGGCGGCCCTCGACCGGGCCGCCGAGCGGGCCGAGGCTCGCCGGCACGTCACCCTCTCCGAGCCGAAGGACGGGCAGGTACGCCTCACCGGCAACCTCGACATCGAGACCGCGAGCCTGCTGCGGGAGGCCGTCGATCCGCTCTGCGCCCCGGCGGGCGAGCACGACGACCGCAGCCCGGGCCAACGCAGGGCCGACGCACTCGGCGAGATCTGCCGGCTGGCACTGCGCACCGGCCACCTGCCCGACAACGGTGGAGACCGCCCGCAACTGGTCGTCACCATGCCGCTCGACGCGCTGGTCAACGAGCTCGGCGCGGGCACCCTGGACACCGGAGTGCGTCTCACGCCGGGCGCGGTCCGCCGCCTGGCCTGCGATGCCGCCGTGCTGCCGGCGGTCCTGAACGGCAACAGCCAGATTCTGGACGTCGGGCGGCAGCGTCGGCTCTTCACCGGTCCGCTGCGGCGCGCGCTGGTGCTACGCGACGGCGGCTGCGCCTTTCCCGGCTGCGACCGGCCACCCCGTTGGTGCGACGGCCACCATGTGCGCCACTGGGCCGACGGCGGCGCCACGACCCTGGGCAACGCGGTCCTGCTCTGCGGGCATCATCACCGGGTCCTGCACCAGGGCGACTGGGTCGTCCGCATCGCGTCGGACGGCCAGCCCGAATTCCTCCCACCTGCCTGGCTGGACCCGCTGCGCGCCCCACGCCGCAACCTCTACCACCGGCGCTGCTGAGCGCAAGCGGTTCATCCCGCCACACGTCACGGCACCCACACCGAGGCGATGCTCCCGCTCGCAGTTCGGCCCGGCAGGCAGCCCGCTGTCGCGCGAGGTCGGGCGAGGTCGCGCGAGGTCGGGCGTTGCTGTCACACCGTCCCACGACGCGCCGACTCGTCCGGGTGGTTGGCTCGGTAATTCGGTGGAAGGGGCGGCCGGGAAGGCGTAGGGTTGTAGCCCGCTTGACGGCCGAGGTGAGCTGCACCGGAACGGACGTCGTCGCGCCGGGAGGTCGGCCATCCGTCCCCGGAAACGCGAGCGAGCAGCAGATGTGAACGATGGGACGTCAGCATGCCCGCACCTGACCTCGACACGGATCTCGCGTCCGAACGCACTCACCTGGCCAACTCCCGCGCGGCCCTGCGCCGGATGCGGGAGCGGGCCGAAGCCCTCTTCTCCACCGGTAACCAGGTCGCCGGCGACTCCTACGCGGCGGAGACCCTCGGCCGCGCACTCGCCCGCCGGGTCGCCGAACTGGCCGACGATCCCACCACGCCGCTGTTCTTCGGCCGCCTCGAATTCGGCGGACAAGCACCAGACGAGGACACCGCAACCGGCCTGACGCAGGCAACCAGCAACAGCCCGACCACCAGCAACCCGGCCCGCGCCAGCGCAAGTAGGAGTGCCGGCAGCCCAAGCGAAAGCAGCAGCGGCGGCAGCGGCGGCAGCGGCGCAAGCAGGGGTGCCGGCAGCCCAGGCGACGGCAGCAGCGGCAGCAGCGCAGGCAGGAGTGCCGGCAGCCCAGGCGGCAGTGGCAGCGCCAGTAACGGCAGCACGAGCGGCAGCGGCAGCGCCAGCGCCAGTAACGGCAGCACGAGCGGCAGCGGCAGCGGCAGCGGCAGCGGCAGCGAGCATGCTGGTCGGCGGTACCACGTGGGGCGGCGACATGTCACCGACGAGCTTGGCGAGCCGCTGGTGCTGGACTGGCGGGCGCCGGTCTCCCGCTCGTTCTACCGGGCCAGTGCTCGTGATCCGCAGGGTGTCGCGGTGCGGCGGCGGTTCGGGTTCAGCAACGGGGTGCTGACGAGCTTCGAGGACGAGCGGCTGGACCGGGGCGAGGAGCTGGGTACGGCCAGCCGGATCCTCACGGCCGAAATCGAGCGACCGCGTGTGGGGCCGATGCGCGACATCGTCGCCACCATCCAACCGGAGCAGGACGAGCTGGTCCGAGCCGACCTGGCCGACTCGATCTGCGTGCAGGGGGCACCGGGCACCGGGAAGACGGCCGTCGGCCTGCACCGGGCCGCGTACCTGCTCTACCTGCACCGGGAGCGGTTGCGGCGGGCGGGCATGCTGATCGTGGGGCCGAACCGGGCGTTCCTGTCGTACATCGCGGCGGTGCTGCCGGCCCTCGGCGAGGTCGAGGTCGAGCAGGCCACCGTGGAGGAGCTGATCTCGCGGGTTCCGGTACGGGCGGTGGAGACGCCGGCCGCCGCCGCGCTGAAGCACGACGCGCGGATGGCGACCGTGCTGCGCAGGGCGGTGCAGGCCCAGATCGGTACGCCGACCGACTCGATCACCGTCTCTGACGGCTCGTTCCGGTGGCGGATCGGGCTGGAGCCGCTGCACCGGATCGTCGAGGAGACCCGAGGGGAGGGGCTGCCGTACGGCACCGGTCGGGAGCGGGTACGGGCGCGGGTGGTGAGTCTGCTGCAACGGCAGGCCGAGTCGCGGCGGGCCGAGTCGCCCGGCGACGCGTGGCTGCGCCGGATGGGCCGGTGTCGGCCGGTGGTGGACTTCCTGGACGCGGTCTGGCCGGCACTCACCCCGGAAGGGCTGGTGCACGGCCTGCTCGCCGACCCGGGCCGCCTCGCCGCCGCCGCGGACGGGCTGCTCAACGACGCCGAGCAGGAGTTGCTGGTCTGGGCGAAGCCGGCGCGTACCCCGAAGGCCACCCGCTGGACCGCCGCGGACGCCGTCCTCGTCGACGAGGCGGCCGGGCTGTTGGAGCGACCTTCCGGGTTCGGGCACGTGGTGGTGGACGAGGCGCAGGACCTGTCCCCCATGCAGTGTCGGGCGATCGCCCGGCGCAGTGAGCACGGTTCGATCACGCTCCTCGGTGACCTCGCGCAGGGCACCGCGCCGTGGGCGGCGACCGACTGGCGGGAGTCCCTGACACACCTGGGCAAGCCGGACGCCGTGGTGGTCCCGCTGACGGTCGGTTTCCGGGTGCCCGCGGCGGTGGTGGCCTTCGCCAACCTGCTGCTGCCGGCGCTCGCGGTGGACGTACCCCCGGCGGAGTCGCTGCGGCACGACGGCGGCCTGGAGGTGCGTACCGTGGCCGACCTGACCGCCGCCACGGTGGCCGAGGTGCGCGCGGCGCTCGCGCACGACGGGTCGGTCGGCGTGATCGCCGCGGACGACGCGGTCGACGGGCTGCGCGCGGCGCTGGCCGCCGTCGGCGTCGCCAGCGCGACCGCCGACGACGTCACGGCCGCCCAGCGGGTCACGGTGGTGCCCGCGACGCTGGTCAAGGGCCTGGAGTACGACCACGTGGTGGTGGTCGAGCCGGCCGCGATCGTCGCGGCCGAGCCGCGCGGGCTGCACCGGCTGTACGTGGTGCTCACCCGCGCGGTGTCCCGGTTGTCGGTGCTGCACACCGAACCGCTGCCCGCGCCGTTGCTGACCGCGCCGCAGGCCACACCGCTGGCGCCGGTGCCGCTGTAGGTCGCCTGTCGCAGATGCCCCGGCGTCGGGTGCGTCCTGGGGCACGGTCGACGCCTGCCGCACGGGCGTCGGACGAGTCCCGGGGGAAGGCCGACGCCTGTCGCACGGGCGTCGACCGCGTCCCGGGGCGCGGTCGACGGGCCAGCGCGCGGCGTCTCTGTCGGCAACCGGGCAGTCGCGCGGGGCACACGGGTTCGACTTTGCGTCGTAAAGTAGTTTGCATGGGGCCCGACGACGACCTTCCACCCACCGACGCCGCCACCGCTCTCCGGCTGATCGACGACCAGCGGGCGGCCACCGTGCGCCGCCTACAGCCCGACGCCCGGCTGCTCTACTGGCCGTGGGGCGTGGCCTGGTTGATCGGTTTCGGGCTGTTCTTCCTGCGCTTCTCCCCGGGTGGTCGGGTGCTGGTTGCCCTGCCCGACTGGCTGCCCCTAACCGTGCTCTTCGCCCTGCTGATCGTCGCCGGGGCGATCCAGGCGGTGGCGGGCGCGCGGGCGTACGGGCAGGTGACCGGCGACTCGGCGGTGCGTGGCCGCTGGTACGGGTGCGCCTGGGCGCTGGGCACGGTGAGCGTCTACGCGGCGGTCGGCCGGGTGTCCGAGCACCTGCCGCACGACCTGGCGGGCCTGCTCTGGTCGGCCGCTGCGGTGGGCCTCACCGGCGCGCTGCACATGGCCGGCGGCGCGATCTGGCTGGACCGGGACCTGTTCCGTCTCGGCGTCTGGATCAGCGTCATCAACGTGGTCGGCGCGATCGCCGGGCCGGGTTGGCACGCGCTGGTCATCTCGCTGGCCGGCGGCGTCGGAATCCTGGTCGCCGGGGCGATCGCCCGACTGCGCCAGCGTGGGCGCTCGTGACCGACCTCGATCCGGTCATCCACGCCCAGGCACGGCTGCGGGTGGTCGCCGCGCTCTCCGCGCTCGGCGACGGCGACCGAATCACGTTTCCCCGGCTCCAGGAACTGCTCGCGATGACCGCCGGCAACCTCTCCGTCCACCTCCGCAAGCTGGAGGACGCCGGCTACGTCGAGATCAGCAAGACCCACCGTGGACGTACGCCGGCCACTCTGATCCGGCTCAGCCGGCGCGGTCGGCTGGCGTTCGAGGAGTACACCGAAGCGATCCGGAGCCTGCTCGACCCCTCCCCTGCGGACTCCACAGCGTCGAAGGAGCAGTCATGACCCTCGCCCGCGCCGACCAGGTCAGCCGCCGGTACGGCGACGTCCTCGCCCTCGACCGCGTCGACCTGGAGGTTCGGGCCGGCGAACTGGTCGGCCTGCTCGGCCCGAACGGCGCCGGCAAGAGCACCCTGATGAACCTGCTGGTCGGTCTACGCCGACCCACCTCCGGGCGGGTCGAGTTGAACGGCCGCGACCCGCGCGACCCGGAGGCGCGGCGGCAGATCGGCGTCACCCCGCAGGAGACCGGCCTCCCGGGCACGCTGCGGGTCGGTGAGGTCGTCGACTTCGTCTCCGCCCACTACCCTGACCCGGTACCCCGAGGCGAACTGCTCGACCGTTTCGGCCTGGGCGACCTCGCCCGGCGGCAGACCGGCGGACTGTCCGGCGGCCAGCGTCGCCGGCTGGCCGTGGCGCTGGCCTTCGTCGGCCGGCCCCGGCTCGTCCTGCTCGATGAGCCGACCACCGGCCTGGACGTCACCGCCCGGCACACCCTGTGGGACGCGATCCGGGCCTTCCACGACGACGGCGGGACGGTGCTGTTGAGCAGCCACTACCTGGAGGAGGTGGAGGCGCTCGCCCGTCGCGTGGTGGTGATCGGGCAGGGCCGGGTGCTCGCCGACGACACCGTGGACGCCGTACGCGGCATCGTCGGCGTACGGCGGGTCAGCCTGGTCACCGACGAGCTGCCCGAACTGCCCGGCGTCGTCCGCGCCGAACGGATCGACGGACGACTACACCTGCTCACCACCGACGCCGACGAGCTGGTCCGGGCGCTGGTCCGCTCCCAAGTCGCCTTCACCGACCTCGAGGTCCGCCCCACGTCGTTGGAGGAGGCGTTCCTCGCGCTCACCGGCGGGACGGACACGGCCCTCACCGGCGGGACCGACACGCCGGCTCAGGCCCCACCCGCTGCCGCCGACAGCGGCCAACCCACCGCCGTCTGAGGAGGCGCACCGTGCAGCTCGCCCTGGTCCACGCCCGCTACCAGCTTCTGGAGACCATCCGGATTCCGGTGGCCGTCTTCGGCAGCGCCTTCTTCCCCGCCGCCGCCATGATCTTCTTCGTGGTGCCGTTCACCGGCGACGATGCGGTCGGCGCCACCTTCGCCACCGCGTCGATGATCACCTTCTCGGTGATGAGCGCCAACATCTTCCAGTACGGCGTCGGCGTCGCCGAGGACCGCGACCAGCCGTGGAATCCGTACACCCGGACCCTGCCGGCCGGGCCGGCGCCCCGGTTCGCGGGCCGCGTGCTGGCCGGCCTCGCGTTGACGTACCTGTCGCTGATCCCGGTCGTGGTGATCGGCGCGACGCTCACCCCGGCCCGGGTCACCGCGACGGCGTTCCTGCTGACCGCCGTCATCGTGGCCGTCATCTCGGTGCCGTTCACGCTGATGGGCCTCTCCATCGGCTACTCGCTGCCCAGCAAGGCGGCGATCGTGGTGGCGCAGGTCGTCTTCCTGCCGCTCGCGTTCGGCGGCGGACTGCTCTCCGCGCCGGGCGAGGCGCCCGGCTTCATCGAGACGATCGCGCCGTTCCTGCCCACCCGGGGCGCGGCCGAACTGATGTGGTGGGCAGTCGGCGGTTACCGGGTCGAACCGCTGTCGTTGGTCATGCTCGGTGTCTGGGTGGTGCTCCTCGCCGCGCTCGCCGCCTGGGCGTACCGGCGGGACGAGGGTCGCCGGTTCAGCTGACGATTCGTCCGTTTCCGCCCCGTGCCCCAGCGGGACGGTGCCAGGATTCCCGCAGGAGGCCCGCCCGTGGCCGCCGGCCGAGAGGGGTCTTGACGTGAGCACCGTCCCGCCGGGCACGCCGTGCTGGGCCGACCTGGCCACCCCGGACCTGACCGACGCGCGGCGCTTCTACCCCGAACTGTTCGGCTGGACCGGACGGGTGACACCGGAGCCCGAGGCGGGTGGCTACACGGTCTTCCTGCTCGACGGCAGGCCGGTGGCCGGCGTCGGCCCGCCCGCCATCGAGGACCAGGTGCCGATCTGGTCGACGTACATCGCCACCGACGACGCGGCGCTGGCCGCCGGCCGGGTCGAACGGGCCGGCGGGCAGGTCGTCGTACCGCCGTTCGAGGTCTTCGACCGGGGCTGGATGGCCGTGTTCTCCGACCCGGCGGGCGCGACGTTCAGCGTCTGGCAGCCGCTGGCGATGCCCGGGGCCGAGGTGTTCAACGTGCCCGGCGCGATGAGCTGGAACGAGCTGGTCACGCCCGACCCGGAGGGCGCGAAGGTCTTCTACGAGCTGGTGTTCGGCTGGCAGCCGGACGAACAACCGGTCGGCGGCATGACGTACACGGGGTGGCGGCTCGGGGCGCGGATCGTCGCCGGGATGATGCCGCCGCTGGGCGACGGCTACCCGGCCGACCTGCCCGCGTACTGGACGGTGTACTTCGCGGTGACCGACGCGGACGCCGCCGCCGCGCGCGCCGCCGAACTGGGCGGGACCATCCTGGTGCCACCGCGAGACATCCCGACCGGCCGGTTCGCCGCCCTGCGCGACCCCCAGGGCGCCCTCTTCTCGGTCATCGACCTCGGCCCCTGACCCGAGAGCCCGCCGCCCGGGTCACGCACCAGGGCGGACGGGGACCACCAGAGGGCCGTTGGTGCCGGGGAGCACCCGGACGCTCGCCCGGTAGTGGGTGGCGAGGAGGTGTTCGGTCAGCACCTCGTGCGGCGTACCGGTCGCCACCACCCGACCCTCGGCGAGCATGACCATCCGGTCGGCGTACTCGCCCGCGAGGGAGAGGTCGTGCATGGTGGCGAGCACCGTCAGGCCGTGTGCCCGGCGCAACTGGTCGACCAGTTCCAGGACCTCCTGCTGATGGCCGATGTCCAACGCGCTGGTCGGCTCGTCGAGCAGCAGCAGCGTCGCGCCCTGCGCGAGCGCCCGGGCCAGGAAGACCCGCTGCCGCTCACCCCCGGACAGGGTGGCCAGCTCGCGGCGGTGGAAGCCGCCGAGGTCCAGACGGTCCAGCACGTCGTGGACGGCGGTCACGTCGGCGGCCGACTCCCGACCGAGCGGCGGGATGTACGGGGTGCGCCCGAGCAGCACGTAGTCCAGGACCGACATGCCGGGCGGTACTACCGGGGACTGCGTCACCGTCGCCACCACCCGGGCGCGTTCGCGGCGGTGCAGCGCGCGGCTCGGCGTACCGAAGAGGGAGATGGCGTCCGGCGCGGGCAGCAGGCCGCCGACGGCGCGCAACAGGGTCGACTTGCCGGCGCCGTTCGGACCGATCACGGTGACCCACTCGCCGACGGCGACGGTGAGGTCGACGCCGGTGAGGATCGGCGTGCCGTCCAGGCTGACGTGCAGCGCGCGGACCTCGACGGCCGGTGCCCCCGGAGTCACGTGAGCACCCGGCGGGCGGTCCGCAGCACGAGGACGAAGAACGGGCCGCCGAGCAGGGCGGTGACCACGCCGATGGGCACCTCGGCCGGGGCGGCGGCGGTACGGGCGACCACGTCGGTCAGGGCCAGGAACGCGGCGCCGAACAGCAGCGACAGTGGCAGGATCACCCGGTAGCTCGACCCGGCGAGCAGCCGGACGGTGTGCGGCACGATGATGCCGACGAAGCCGATGAGGCCGGTCGCCGAAACCGCCGCGGCGGTGCCCAGGGACGCGGCGGCGATCAGCAGGTACCGGGAGCGCTGCGGGTGCAGGCCGAGGCTCGTCGCCTCGTCGTCGCCGAGCGCGAGGACGTCCAGCTCACGACGGTGCAGCAGCACCACGACCGTGGTCACCGCGGCGTACGGCAGCACGAGCAGCACGTCGTGCCAGCCCGCCGTGGCCAGCCGTCCCAACAGCCAGGAGTAGACCGGTTGGATGCTGTCGGCGTGGCGCTGGAGCAGGTACGTCTGCCCGGCGGAGAGGAACGCCGAGACCGCGACCCCGGCCAGGATCAGCATGGCCGGGGACCGGCTTCGCCCGCCGGCCGCGCCGAGCAGGTAGGTCATCGTCACGGCGAGCAGCGAGCCGACGAACGCGGCCAGCGGGATGGTCAACGGCAGCCCGGAGATCGCGCCCTGCCGACCGGCGCCGCCGAGGGCGATCACCGCGGTGACCGCGAGGCCCGCGCCGGCGGCCACCCCGAGCAGGTACGGGTCGGCCAGCGGGTTGCGGAAGACGCCCTGGTAGCAGCCACCGGCGAGGGCGAGCAGACCGCCGACGAGCAGGCCCAGCACGACCCGGGGCAGCCGCAGTTCGGTGACGATGGCGATTTCCCGCTCGTTCAGTCCACTGTCGAGGTGCACGCCGGGGATCAGGTTGAGCAGCTCGGCGGCGACGCTGCCCGGTGGCAGGCTGACCGGTCCGAGCGACACCCCGGCGACGAGCGCGACGAGCACCGCGAGGACGCCGATGACCAGCCAGCGCGCACGCAGCCCGGCGGGCCGGGACGCGCGAGGCGTACCGGCCGGCCGGGTGGCGGGTGCTTCAGAGGTCATCTGCGACGTTCCGGTCACGGATGGACCACGGTCACGCGGGCACCTTGGCGACCGCGTCGATGATCGTCCGGAGCAGGTCGACGACGCGCGGGCCCCAGCGGGAGGCGATGTCGTCGTCCAACGTGACGACCTGGTTGTTCTTGACGGCGGTGAGCCCGGCCCAGCCGCTGCGGGCCTTGACCGAGTCGCCGTTCTGCTGGCAGCACTTGGAGTCGGCCAGGAAGACGAAGTCCGGGTCGGCCTTGACGATGACCTCCTGCGACAGCTGCGGGTAGCCGCCGTTCTTGCCGTCGGCGTCGGCCGGGTCGGCGATGTTGGTCAGGCCGACGAGGCTGTAGATCGAGCCGATGAAGGTCTTGCTGGTCGCGCTGTACAGCTCCGGGCCCAGCTCGTGGTAGTAGGTGAGCTTCTCGGTGCGCTGGGGCAGGTCCTTGACCAGCTTGGCGATGTCGTCCTTCATCCGCTTGGCGACGTCGGCGGCCTGGTCGGCGTGCCCGGTCAGGGTGCCCAGGTCGGTGATCTGCTGGTACGAGTCGTCGAGCGTGGTCGCCGCCGAGGTCAGGTACACCGGGATCTTCAGCTTGCCGAGCTGGTCGACGATCTTGTTGGTGTCGTTGGAGAGCACCACCAGGTCGGGGTTCTTGCCGGCGATCGCCTCGGCGTTCGGCTGGAAGCCGGACAGGTCGCTCTTGGGCGCCTCAGCCGGGTAGTTGGACTGGTCGTCGACGGCGCTCACCTGCGAGCCGGCGCCGATCGCGAAGAGCATCTCGGTGGCGCTGGGCGAGAGCGACACGATCTTCTCGGGACGCTTGTCGAGCGTGAGCGAGCCGACCGTCACCGGGTAGCTGGCGGCCGCGGTGCCGGCGGCCGGCTTGTCGTCGGTCTTCTCCGCGCACGCGCCGAGAGCGAGCGCGGCGACCGCGAGGGTCGCGGCGAAGAGCCGAGGGGTACGTCTGAACATGGGGCCTCCTGTCGGTCGAGGAGTGTGGTGCTTCGCCGACAGGACTTCGGTACGCCCGCCCACGAGGCGCCCTTCCTCGAGAGCGCGTGTCGCGACCCCTCCGCAGGCGACCTGGCTCGTCCCCGCCGTCGGGAGGGGCATCACAGTTGCGGGACAGCGCCGGTTTCACACCGGCTTCGCTGCGGATTGGTCGCTAAGACGGTAGCGCACCGCCGGGACGTGCCGGATCGATCAACGAGCGATCGACGTACGACGATCAGACGTGGGGCCTTTGTCCCGGATCGGGAGGCTCGGGAGCGGGTGGTGGGGCCCCGCAGGGGCGGTACGGGGCCCCACCCGATCAGGAGGCCGTGATGGTGACGTTGTCCACAGCCGCCTCCACCAGGCTCGCGCCGGACGCGTCCGCCGCCTCGACGAGGATGCGGACCGACTGCCCGGCGTACGGGCTCAGGTTGAGGTTCGCCACCGCCCAACTCCCGTTACGGTTGCTGGCCGCGCCGGCCTGGGTGAGCAGGGCGGTGGTGCCGCCGCTGTGCACGACGCTCACCCGCAGGTAGTCGGCCGACGAGGCGTTCGAGCCGTGCGCCAGGTACCAGGCCAGCGAGAGGGTCAGCGTGCCGGACGACGGCAGCGTCACCGCCGGGGACCGGGCGCTCGTCACACCGCCGTCGACGTCGTAGTCACCGGCCGCCGACCCGGCGAGTCGGCCGGTGACCAGGTCGTTCGAGCCGGCGTACGGGGTGAGCTGCTTCGCGCCGGAGGAGGTGGTCGCCTGGGCGGCGCCCACCTCGAACGCTCCGAGGGTCGCGGTGTCGGTGCCGGACGGGTTTATCGTCCAGCCGGTGGCCGTCTCGAAGGTGTCCGACCAGACCCTGGTGCCCCCACCGCCGCCGCAGTACTGCGACTGCTTGCCGATGGCCCGGTACGGACAGTCGGCGTACTCGCTGAGCATAAGTACGGCCTCGCGGTTACGGGTGGTCTGCGCGGGGATCACCTCGTCGGGCGGGTAGAAGCCGCCACCGCCGGAGGAGCCCGGGTACATCTCGAAGGTGTACGCCCAGATGCCGTGGGTGGCCCACATCCAGTCGATGCTGGTGCCGTCGGCGATGTACAGGTCGCTGGACTGCTCCGGGGTGTAGCTGTTGGTGGCCGCCATCTGCTGACCGATGGTGGCGAAGGTGCTGTACTGGTCCGCGTTCATGCCGGTCGCGGTGTTCGCGGTGGTGTAGCCGTAGGGCCAGAGCACCAGTTGCGAGTACGTGTGGAAGTCGATGTTGGCCTTGATCTGCTGGACGCCACCGACGACGCGGCTGTTCACGAAGTTGCGCAGCGCCTGCGTCTCCGGCGCGGAGAACGCCGACGGGCCACGGTACGTCTCCGACGAGGTGGTGCCGGACGACCCGCCGCAGCAGCCCCACTGGTAGGACCAGTTGCGGTTCAGGTCGGTGCCGACGTTTGACGAGCCGCTGTTCGGCTGGCGGTTCTTGCGCCAGGACCGGTACGACCCGGTGGCGATGTCGTACTCGCTGCCGTCCGGGTTGACCGTCGGCACGATCCAGATCTCCCGGCTGTTGACGATGTTGGTGATCCGGGAGTCACTGCCGTAGCTGTCGGTGAAGAGGTTGAGCAGGTAGATCGCCATCTCGACGGTCAGGTGCTCGCGGGCGTGCTGCTGGGCGTTGAACAGGATCTCCGGCTCGTTCTCGTCGGTGCCGACGTTGTCGGAGATCTTCACGGCCATCAGGTCGCGGCCCTCGTACGACGTACCAATGCTGATCTTGCGAGCGATGGCCGGATGGTCGGCGACGGCCTGGTTCACGACGGCGGTCAGTTCCGCGTAGTCGTGGTAGTTGGAGTCGGCCGGCGGGAACGCGAGCGTGCCCATCTCGCCCGCGCCGCGTTCGGCGCTCGGTGGCGGGGCGAGCGGTTCCAGCCGGTAGCCGAGTTTGCCGATCGCGGCAGCCTCGGCGGCGGTGGCCGAGACGTGCAGGACGCCGTGCTCGGAGTAGTCGATGGCGGCCCCGGTGCGGGCCACCGCGTTGCGGTCGGCGAGGGTTCGGGGCCCGAGCACCCGGTAACCGGAGGCGGCGGCCGGCTCGGTGGTCCGGTCCGGCGCCGGTTGGGCGGCGACCGGTCCGGCGGCGACGGTGACGATTCCCAGTCCGGTGACGACGGCGAGCACCAGGACGCGGCGGAGAGAGTGAGGTGGGCGGAGGGCCATGGACTACCTCCTCGAAGGGCGGAAGATCCCGCTCGGTGATGCACACTTCACCATCAGTCACATGGTCATCTCAATATCGATCGCCGCGAAATCCATCTCAGGTTGACCATCGCTGCGGCAATGATTTTCTGCCGCTCAACATCTGGCGAAACTTCCTTCCAAGCGGAAAACTGACCAGCGACGATGCCCCCACTCGACACCGCGGAGCACCCATGGCCCCCTCCCGCCTGCACGCGGCCGCCCTCGCCGGCGTCAGCGCGCTCACCCTGCTCGCCACCGCGGCCCCCGCCGCGGCGGCCCGGCCACCCGCACCCGCCCACGACGAGCAGATCACCTTCCAGGACTGGTCCGGGCCGGCCGACTGGCACCGTGGCAGCCAGGCCGGCACCCGCGTCGTGCCCGGCTCTCGCTCCGGCGTCACCCTGGGCCGCCCGACCGGCACCACCGAGTACGCCGACCCGCACACCGGCGCCACCCGCACCTGGGAGTACGGCACCTGGACCTCACCCGTGACCCGGATCGGGTTCGACGCCACCGAGCTGATCGCCTCCTGGAACGCCCAGACCCCCGCCGGCACCTGGATCCAGGTGGAGATGCAGGGCGGCTACACCAGCGGCGACCAGACCCCCTGGTACGTCCTGGGCCGCTGGGCCTCCGGCGACACCGACATCAAGCGGACCAGCGTCGACGGGCAGGGCGATCCCTGGTCGACGGTCTGGACCGACACCTTCAGCATCGACGACGCCGACGCCGGGGTGCTGCTGCGGTCGTACCAGCTGCGGCTGACCCTCTACCGGGCACCCGGGCAGACCGCCGCTCCGGTGGTGCGGATGCTCGGCGCGATGAGTTCCACCGTGCCGGACCGGTTCACCGTGCCGCCGAGCGCCGGGCACATCGCCTGGGGCGTCGAACTGCCGGTGCCGCGCTACTCGCAGAACGTCCACAAGGGCCACTACCCCGAGTACGACGGCGGCGGCGAGGCATGGTGCTCGCCCACCTCGACGGAGATGGTCGTCGAGTACTGGGGGCGCAAGCCGTCGGCCGCCGACACGTCCTGGGTGGACCCGACCTACCCCGACCCGACCGTCAACCACGCCGCCCGGATGACCTTCGACTACGCGTACGACGGCGCGGGCAACTGGCCGTTCAACACCGCGTACGCGGCCAGCTTCCCCGGCCTGGAGGGGCGGGTCACCCGGCTGCACTCACTGGACGAGCTGGAGCGTTTCATCGCCGCCGGCATCCCCGTGGTGACCAGCCAGTCCTTCCTCGCCAGTGAGCTGGACGGGGCGAACTACGGCACCTCCGGGCACCTCTTCGTGGTGGTCGGCTTCACCGCCGACGGCGACGTGATCGTCAACGACCCGGCCTCGCCCAGCAACGACGTCGTCCGCAACGTCTACAAGCGCACCCAGTTCGAGCAGATCTGGCTGCGTACCAAGCGCACCAACGCCAGCGGCGGAGTCTCCGGCGGCTCCGGCGGTGTCGCCTACCTCATCAAGCCCGAGTCCAAGCCCTGGCCCAAGGTCCCCGGCTCCACCAACTGGTAACAGCCCCGGCCCGACCCGGCCCGACCCGGCCCGCCCCGGCCGGACCCACCCCGTTGATCATGAAGTTATTGCCCGACCGCTCGGCGTGTCGAGGCAATAACTTCATGATCAGCGCGCTTCTGCGAGGGGGGTGGGGAGGGGGTTAGGGCTGGTTGACTGGGTCGGGGAGGGCTTCGGTTTGGGCTCGACGGCGGCGGATCTTCCAGGTGAGGAAGAGAACCCAGGCGACTGCGGCCACCACACCGGCGAGGGTGAGGGCGGTGACGAGCAGCCAGGTGGAACCGCCGGCGGCGGCGAAGACGCCCTTGCGCGCGCCGGTGTCCAGTGCGGGAGCCGTCTCGCCCGTCGACAGGGTGTCCGGGGCGTCGTAGAGGATCACGTCCGCCCGCTTGGCACCGTCGTCGGCCACGAAGTCGCCGTGCCAGGTGCAGCTTCGACGGGAGCACTCCTCCGAGACGGCCGTGAAGGTGCCCGCGGTGCCACCACCGCCCTTGGCCTGCCAGGCCGGTCCGAGGTCACCAACGCCCAGCAGCAGACCGATGCCGGCGATGACAGGCAGGCCGACCCAGACGAAAACCTTGGCCCGCCAGTCGTTGATCTTGTTGAAGATTTCCACGGCGGGAGACACTAACGGCAAGCAGCCGCTCCCGCCGCCCCGTTTCGACGGGTCCCGCGCGGCGCGCGTCCGCAGGCCCTACGGCTGCCGCCGCTCACCCTCGTCGGACTGCTCGTCCTCGTCGGACTGCTCGTCCTCGCCGGCCAGGGCGGAGCGGAGGCGCTCCTTCTCTGCCTTGCGACGGGCCGTGGCCTCGGCCATCTCGTGGGCCATCTCGTCGCGCCAGCCGCGCAGCAGGAAGAAGGAGAGCGCGGCAGAGAACGCCAGCGCCAGGATCAGCTTCAGGAAGATGTCCACGTCGACCAGCCAGAGGGCCGCCAGTACGGCGACGAACAGCCCGATCCGGCCCAGCGTGTACTTGAGCGCCGCGCTCACCTCATGTACTCCTTCTCCGCGCCCGGTGGGCCGGTCACTCAGCCCGTCCGGCGGGCCAGCCAACGGACGCCGGGAAACCAGATCGTCGCGTACGCCACGGTGAACGCCGCCGCCGCCAACGCGCCGGACAGCAGCGGCGCCAACCCCGCGCCCAGCCCGGCGACCAGCAGCCCCACGAACACCGCGACCGCCGCCGCGACGAGCGCCGCCACCATCCGGGCAGCCCCGAACCCCCAGGCGCGGAAGTCGTCCCAGAACAGCCAGGCCGGCAGGATCACCGCGAGCCAACCATTGGTGTGCCCGAAGTCGGCGGCGCCGAACGAGGCGAACGCCCACTCGAACAGCACGAGCGCCAGCACACCGATGACCAGGCCGGCCAGGCACACCCCGAGCAGGTCACCCAGCGTACGCACGCGTCCCTCGGCGTCCCGTCGGGGAAAGCCGCCCTGCTGCTCGGCGCTGCGCTGCTCGGTCATCGACTGCGAGGGTACGTGGTGTCTCAGGCCCAGACCTGCTGCGGCTCGGCGCGGCGCTCGGCCAGCGACGGCGCCCTGTCGTACTCCCGGACGACGTTGTAGCGGGTGTCCCGCTCGACCGGCTGGAAGCCGGCGTCCCAGATCAGGTGCAGCAGGTCGTCGCGGTGCATGGTGTTCGGGGTGCCGTACGAGTCGGCGTCGTGGGTGATCTTGTATTCGACCACCGAGCCGTCCAGGTCGTCCACGCCGAAGTTCAACGAGAGCTGGGCCACCGACAGGCCGTGCATCACCCAGAAGTTCTTCACGTGCGGCACGTTGTCGAACAGCAGCCGGGACACGGCGAACGTCTTCAGCGACTCGGCCGGCGAGGCCATCGTCGTCCGCGCCTGGATCCGGTTACGGATCTTGCCGTCCGCCGAGTCGACGAAGTCGTGCTGGTAGCGCAGCGGGATGAAGACCGCGAAACCGCCGGTCTCGTCCTGCAACTCCCGCAGGCGCAGCACGTGGTCGACGCGGTGCCGGGGCTCCTCGATGTGGCCGTACAGCATGGTCGCCGGGGTCTTCATGCCCTTGCTGTGGGCCAGGGCGTGGATGCGCGACCAGTCCTCCCAGTGGCACTCGTGGTCGACGATGTGCTGGCGGACCTCCCAGTCGAAGATCTCCGCGCCGCCACCGGTCAGCGACTCGAGGCCGGCGTCCATCAGCTCGTCGAGGATCTCGTCGGCGCTCAGGCCGCTGATCTTCTCGAACCACTGCACCTCGGTCGCGGTGAAGCACTTGAGCTTGACGTTCGGCAGCGCCGCCTTCAGCTCGCGCAGCACCTTCGGGTAGTAACGCCACGGCAGCGTCGGGTGCAGGCCGTTGACGATGTGCAGCTCGGTGAGCTGCTCATCCTCCATCTCCTTGGCCTTGCGGACCGCCTCGTCGATGCGCATCGTGTACGCGTCCTTCTCGCCCGGCTTGCGCTGGAACGAGCAGTACGCGCAGGACGCCGAGCAGACGTTCGTCAGGTTGAGGTGCCGGTTGACGTTGAACATCACCCGCTCGCCGTTCAACTCGGTGCGCTTGTGGTGCGCCAGCCGCCCCAACCAGGTCAGGTCGTCGCTCTCGTAGAGGGCGATGCCGTCCTCCCGGGTCAGCCGCTCACCGGCGTACACCTTCGCTTCGAGCTCACGCTTGAGTCCGGCGTCCATGGCACTTCCTTCCACCTGCGGTCTTTCCCGAGGGTACGTCGGGGTCCGGGTGGCCGGGCGGCACGGTCGGCCACAGCGATCCACTTCACCGGACTCTCAGCCTCCCGTAACCTGCCGACGCATCGACATCGCTGCCGCTGTGCGGTAAGACAAGGTGGGGCGGAACTCACACACTGGTACCGTCCCGACGGTCGCGCCCACCGAGCGTGACGACGAGCACCGGACGGGGAGCGGAATGGTCGACAGCGGGCGCGGGCGACGGCAGCGACGACGGAGCCCGGTGATCTCGCCGGTGCTGCGGCCGAAGCTCTGGGCCGCCCTGCTCGGCGCGATCGCCGCCGCGGTGCTGGCCACCCCCGCGTACGCGGAGCCCACCGTGCCCTCGACCGTGCCGGACACCGGCGCGCGTCCGCCGGCCATCGGCGCCCCGCAGGTGCCGGGCAGCCCGCCCGTCGCCGGCATCCCGGCTCCCCCGGTCAACCTCGGCAACGGCCCGCTGGCCGCCCAGATCGCCGCCGCCGAGAGTCAGGTCGGCCTGCTCGGCGACCAGCTACTCCTGACCCGGCAGAAACGTACCGATGCGCAGGCACAGCTCGTCGCGGCCGGCAAGGTGCTGGCGACCACGCAGGACGCCCTCCTCCGCGCCCAGCAGGCAGCCGACTCCGCAGCCTCGGACGCGGTCAAGGCGGCCGCCGCCCTGCCGCCGGGTGACTTCGTCGACGACATCCAGGGCCTGAGCCGACTCCAGCGCATCAACCGTGGCGAGAAGGTCGAGGGTGCCACCACCGCCGTGACCGGCGAGTTGGCGCGGGCCCGGGCCAGCGAACAGACCGCCTACCAGGCACACACCGCGGCCAAGGCGGCCGTCGACGCCGCCGAGGCTGAGTTCGCCACCGGCGAGAATGCCCTGCGCACGGCCGAGACCAGCCTGCTCAAGCTCCGCAAGGACAACGCCGCCCAGCTGATCCTGCTCGAACGGCAACAGGAGGCCGCCGACCAGCAGTTCGGGTCGGGCTACGTCGCCGGCCAGAGCACCAGCGGCATGTCCGCGCACCCGCGGGCGCTGGCCGCCGTCCGGTACGCGCTCGCCCAGCTCGGTGACCCGTACAAGTGGTCCGAGGAGGGGCCGGACCGGTTCGACTGTTCGGGTCTGATGTGGGCCGCGTACCGCTCTCCGGGCGCCGACTACTTCGACCTGCCCCGGGTCTCTCGCGACCAGTACTCGGCCACCCGGTCCCGGACCGTACGGCCCACCGAGGCGCTCCCCGGCGACCTGCTGTTCTTCGCCTCCGGCAGCAGCTGGACCACGATCCACCACGTCGGCATGTACATCGGCAACGGCAAGATGGTGCAGGCGCCAACGACCGGCGACGTGGTCAAGATTTCGGTGGTCGGCTGGTCCCGGCTCTACGCCGTTACCCGGGTGATCGGGGCGGTGCCGACCCCGAACGTGCCCCTTCCGCCCGTGGTGCCGCCCACCACGACCAAGCCGACGCCCACCGGCAAGCCGACGCCCAAGCCGACGCCGACCGGCAAGCCGACCACCAAGCCGACGCCCACGCCGACCGGATCGGGGACGCCGAAGCCCACCGGCACTCCGACCGGTACGCCGAAGCCGACCGACAGCGGCACGCCGACCCCCACGGACAGCCCGACCAACACGCCGACGACGCTGCCGCCGCCCCCCACCACGGCCGCGGCCAGCTCATCGGCCTCCGCCACCAGCACGCCGTCCACCAGCCGGAGCGGGACGACCAGCGACAGCCCGAGCGCGGGACGCTGATCCGCCACCGGGGCTCCGGCTGTCCGCCTGGGACGATCTGTGGCACGGTGACAACCAGGCACACCCGGTCCGATGTCACGGATCGGGTGCGAGCGTGGCGCGGAGGGCGGAGATGGCCGAGCAGAGAGATCCGGCGGAGAGTGTCGACGTCGGCCGGGCCGCGAGGCTGACGACCGCTGATCCGACGACCGACGCCGATACCGGCTCGCCGGCCGGTGCTCCCAGCGCCACGCTAACCAGCGCCAACCGGGACACCGCGCGCACCGACGCCGCAGTGCGGAACGGGAACGCCACGCTCGACGGCGACACCGGCGACCGGGTCGCGGAGCCCGGCGGCGACGGGGTCGCGAAGCCCGGCGGAAAGGCCGTCGGCACGTACGACGCGACTGCCGGGGACGACGCGGCAGGCGACCCCGTCGACGACGTCGCCACGCACGGCCGCGGGGCGGACGTCGAGCCGTCGGAGAACGCCGCCGCCGATCCGGCCGCCGCCCCGGTGCGGGCGCGGGCCAGCGTCGCGACAGCCCACCCACGCCCCGGTGATCTTCCGGTGAGCGCTCCAGCCACCGCGACCACCTACCGGGCGACCGGCTCGGCCAGCACACTGCCCGCGCAGCGGGACAGCTCGCCCGCACCGGCATCGGCCGACGCCTCGACCGCCCCAGCACGCGCCAGCGCGACGGCGTCGGTGACCGCCAGCGCCACCGCGCCGACCAGCGCCACCGCCACGGCCCCGAGCCCGACGCAGGCGCAGGCCAGCGCCACGGGCCCGACGCCGGCGCAGGCCACCCCCACCGGCCCGACGCCGGCGCAGGCCACCCCCACCGGCCCGACGCCAGCGCCCGCCACCGCCACGGGCCCAACGCCGGCGCGGGCCAGCGCCACGGTCCCCGGCAGCAGCCGGGTCGCGGCCGGCGGCGAGGCCGCGTCGGAGCCCCGGGCGAGCACGTCCGCCGTCTACCGGTCGGGACCGGTGAATCCCGAACCGCCCGAGCCGGCGCAACCCCCGGAGCCGGCGCAGCCACCCGCGCGTCCGTCCCCGGAACCGACACCGCCGGGGCCGGGCGAGCCGGAGCCCGCACCGAGCCCGGGGCCGTACCCGCCCGGTCCGACGCCGACGCCGGGCCCCTTCCCCACGCCCCGACCGGACCCGGTGCCGCCGGTTCCGGGTCCGCCCGTGCCACCACCCTCGCCGGTGCCGCCTGTCCCGGGGCCGCCGACGCCACCCGTCCCCGGGCCGCCGATGCCGCCGCCCGGCCCGCCCGTGCCCGCGCCACCGCTGCCGCCCGGCCCGATGCCGGCGCCACCGTTCCCGCCGCCACCGGCGACGACCGGCTCGCCGGGCGCACCTGCCACGAAGTCGGTCTCCGCGCCGCCGGTCACCTTCTCCGCATGGACCGCCGCACCGCCCGCCCCGGGCAGCGCCTGGGCCGGGACACCCGTGTCCGCCCCGCCGGTGGTTCCCGCGCCCGCGCTGCCGACGTGGCCGCCGTCCACCACCACCCCTCTGACCGGCGGTACGGACCACCGGGCGACCACCCCGCACGGCGGGCCCGAGCGGCGGAGCACGACGGCCGGTGGTCGTACCGGAGCCCGTGCCGGCGGCGCCGACCAGGCGGGCACCGTCTACGCCAGCGGTGACGGGCCGGGTTTCACCACGATCGCCCTGCCGGCGAACGCGGCGGTGGAGAATTCCGGCTCGCTGACCGGACACATCCTCGCCCAGGGCTGGGCCGACACCCCGGCCGAGCGCTCCCGGAACACCCGCGTGGTGATCGTCCTGATCGCCGCGTTGGGGCTCCTGATCGGGATCAGCGTGCTGGTCGTCCTGCTCGCCAACAACGCCCTGGACGGCCTCGTGGGCGGCATGCTCGACGGCTGACCCACGCGACGGATGCGAGGTGAGTCCGCCCACTACGGTCGGTCAACCGGCTGGCGACTCCGCCGAATCGCCGTACACTGGTCGGGATCACTGACCTGGCGCGCCCAATGTGCGCCCATGGGCGATCTTGCGGGCGATCCGGCGGCACAGCCGCGGCAGGCCATCGCGAAGATGCGCCCCGCTTGAAGGGCATTTTTTGACCACCTCTGCTGACCCCAGCACTGTTCCGTCCGTTTTCGATTCCGCCACGGCGGCGGTCGACGCCCCCGTGGCGTCCAACGCCCCCGAGACGATCGACGCCCCCGAGACGTCTGACGCCGTTCCGGCCGAGACCGCCGAGTCGATCGACTTCGCCGGTCTGGGCCTGCCCGAGCCGCTGGTTCGCGCTCTGGCCCGACAGGGCATCACCGCCCCCTTCCCGATCCAGCAGGCCACCGTCCCTGACGCCCTCGCCGGTCGGGACGTGCTCGGTCGTGGGCAGACCGGGTCGGGCAAGACCCTCGCCTTCGGCCTCCCGCTGCTGGCCCGCGTCGCCGCCGGGCGTCCGGCGCGTCCCCTGCGGCCGCGCGCCCTGGTCCTGGTACCGACCCGCGAGCTGGCCATGCAGGTCAACGACGCGCTCCTGCCGTTGGGCAAGGCGCTCAACGTGTTCCTGAAGACCGCCGTCGGCGGCGTTCCGTACGACCGCCAGATCGACGCGCTCCGACGCGGTGTGGAGATCATCGTGGCGACCCCGGGGCGGCTCCGCGACCTGATCGAGCGGGGTATCTGCCAGCTCGACGACGTCGAGGTGACGGTGCTCGACGAGGCCGACCAGATGGCCGACATGGGCTTCCTCCCCGAGGTGACCGAGCTGCTGGCGAAGACGCCGGCCGGTGGTCAGCGCCTGCTCTTCTCCGCCACCCTGGACGGCGACGTCGACGCGCTGGTCAAGCGATTCATGAACGACCCGGTGACCCACTCCACCGCGCCGTCCACCGCCTCGGTGTCCACCATGGACCACCACGTGCTGCTGATCCCGCCGCACGACAAGTTCCCGGTGACCGCCTCGATCGCGGCGCGGGACGGACGGACCATGGTGTTCGCGCGTACGCAGATGGGCGTCGACCGGCTGGTCGAGCAGCTGGCCGCGGTCGGCGTACGGGCCGGTGGGCTGCACGGCGGCAAGACCCAGCGGATGCGGACCAAGACCCTCGCCGAGTTCCGTGAGGGTCGGATGAACGTCCTGGTCGCCACCGACGTGGCGGCCCGGGGTATCCACGTCGACGGGGTCACGCTGGTGCTGCACGTCGACCCGCCGAAGGACCCGAAGGACTACCTGCACCGTGCCGGTCGTACCGCCCGGGCGGGCGAGTCCGGCGCCGTCGCCACGCTGGTGCTGCCCAAGCAGCGCCGTACCACCCTCGCGATGATGGAGAAGGCCGGCGTCGCGCCGGCCGAGGCCCGCGTCCGGGTCGGCGACCCGGTGTTGGCGGAGCTGATCGGTGCCCGCGAGCCCAGCGGCGTTCCGGTTCGTGTCGAGGCGGAGCCGCGCGGCTTCGGTGACCGCTCCGGCGGTGGACGACGGTTCGACGACCGCTCCGGCGGCCCGCGCCGGTTCGGCGACCGTCCGCAGGGCGAGCGCCGCTACGGCGACCGGCCCACCGGCGAGCGCCGCTTCGGCGACCGCCCGCAGGGCGACCGGCAGTACAGCGACCGTCCCCAGGGCGAGCGCCGCTACGGTGACCGGCCCACCGGCGAGCGCCGGTACGCCGACCGGGACAGTCGCGGTTACGGCGACCGCCCGCAGACCGACCGGGCTGACCGACCGGCCGGTGAGCGCCGCTACGGCGGCGACCGGCCGCAGGGCGACCGGCAGTACAGCGACCGTCCCCAGGGCGAGCGCCGCTACGGCGACCGCCCGCAGGGCGACCGCCAGTACGGTGACCGGCCCACCGGCGACCGCCAGTACGGCGACCGTCCGCAGGGCGACCGTCAGTACGGTGACCGGCCCACCGGCGAGCGCCGCTACGGCGACCGGCCGCAGGCCGACCGGGGTGAGCGGCGCTTCGCGGACCGCGACAGCCGGGGCGGCTACCGCTCCGAGGGCCGTGGTCGGGACGACCGGCCGCGTGACGATCGGCGGGGTTTCGGCGGGCGGCCGCCGGCGCGTACCCACTGATTTTCTGATTCACGCCGGACGCCGTCGCGGAGCTTGTGCTCCGCGGCGGCGTTCGCGCATGCGCTGCCGACGGCGTTCGGGTCGCGTAACGTCCGGCTCATGGCGACCATGACCAAGTCGATCTTCTGGTCCCGGACGGACACCGCCGGCAGCGAACATGCCCTGCTCGACGACGGCGACGCGTTGTCGGCGCGCGGCACCCTGCTCGCCGTCGATCCGATTCCGTTCACCGCCCGCTACCGGCTGACGACCGCGCCCGACGGGAGCACCGCCCGGGTCGAGGTCGAGGCCGAGGGTTCGGGTTGGCTCCGGCGCGTGACCCTGGAACGGTCCACGTCCCGTTGGCGGGTCACCACCGCCGAGCAGGGCGACCTGGACGCCGCGCTGGTCGGGGCCGGACACCCGCGGGCCGGCCTGCCCGGCACCGACGACCCGGATCGCCTCGCCGACGCGCTCGACGTCGACCTGAGTGGCTCGCCGCTGTTCAACGCCCTGCCGGTACGCCGGCTCGGGTTGACCGGCGGACCGGCCGACATGCCGCGCCGGATCACGGTCGCGTGGGTGCTGCTGCCGGGCCTGGAGGTGGTGGCGGCCGAGCAGATCTACACCGGGCTCGGTCCGGGCCGGGTACGTTTCGCCAGCGGCACCTTCAAGGCCGACATCGACCTGGACGCCGACGGGTACGTGGTGCGCTATCCCGGCCTGGCCGAACGGATCGACCCCCGCTAAGGGCGCACCCCGCTCAGGCGGGCCAGTGCCCGCTGCTCAGGAAGAGCTCGACGGTCGCGGCGTGCGGCGTCAGGTCGAGGCCCTGGGCGGCGACCCAGTCGTCGGAGTAGTACGTGTCGGCGTACCGGTCACCGGCGTCGCAGATCAGGCTGACCACCGAGCCGGTCCGCCCCTCGGCCAGCATGCCGGCGATGAGGCTGAACGCGCCCCACAGGTTGGTGCCGGTGGAGCCGCCCACCCGGCGACCGAGCGCCGTCGAGCCGGCGCGCATGGCGGCCAGCGAGGCCGCGTCCGGGACCTGGACCATCCGGTCCACGACCGAGGGCAGGAAGGACGCCTCGACCGTGGGCCGGCCGATCCCCTCGATGCGGGAGCCCTTGCCGGTGCGTACGGACCAGTCGGCGGCCACCCAGGCGGGGTAGAAGGCGGAGTTCTCCGGGTCCACGACGCAGAGCTTGGTGGCCAGGCGGCGGTAGCGGGCGTACCGGCCGATGGTGGCGCTGGTGCCACCGGTGCCGGCGCCGACGACGATCCAGGCCGGAATGGGGTGTCGTTCCAGTTCCAACTGTGCGTAGATCGACTCGGCGATGTTGTTGTTACCTCGCCAGTCGGTGGCCCGCTCGGCGTACGTGAACTGGTCCATGAAGTGGCCGCCGGAGTCTTCGGCCAGCCAGCGGGCCTCGACCACCACGCCGGCCGGGTCGTCCACCAGGTGACACCGGCCGCCCTGGAACTCGATCTGCGCGATCTTCTCGGGCGAGGTGGAGGCGGGCATCACCGCGATGAACGGCAGGCCGAGCATGCGGGCGAAGTACGCCTCGGAGACCGCCGTGGAGCCCGAGGACGCCTCGACGATCGTGGTCTGCGGCCCGATCCAGCCGTTGCACAAGCCGTAGAGGAACAGCGATCGGGCCAGCCGGTGCTTCAGCGAGCCGGTCGGGTGGGACGACTCGTCCTTGAGGTAGAGGTCGATTCCCCACGCCCGGGGCAGCGGGAAGGGCAGCAGGTGAGTGTCGGCCGAGCGGTTCGCGTCGGCCTCGACGGCGGCGATCGCCTCGGTCACCCAGCTACGGCTGGCCTCGTCGCACCGGTCGAGATGAGTCACGCCCGGAAACCTAGCAACCAGCTCAGGTGGGCTGCGGACCGACCGCCTGGGGGCGGTTCTCCCACTTGGTGGAGAGGGCGATGGCGGTGCGCGTGGAGGCGACCCCAGGGGTCCGGTTGAGCCGCACGATGAGCTGCTCCAGCTCGGCGATCGTGCCGACCCGGGCCTTGAGCAGGAACGACTCGACGCCCGCCATGAAGTAGCAGGACTCGATCTCGGGCAGCACCCGCAGCGACTCCAGCATGTCGTCGGAGTCCGCCCCGGAGTCCTCGACGATGCCGATGAGCGCGGTGACGCCCAGCCCGATCGTCTCGGGTGCCACGTCCGCCCGGTAGCCCAGCACCACGCCACTGCTCTCCAGCTTGCCGACGCGTTCGTGCACGGCCGGGGCGGAGAGGCCCACCTGCCGGGCCAGCTCGGCGTACGACAGGCGGGCGTTGCCGCGCAGCAGGTCGACGAGGCTCAGGTCGATGGCGTCCACGGAGAGTGACCTTAACGCGTTGGGCGTAACGCGAGGCCTTCGGCATCCGTTGGTCAGAACAGTGAGTAACTGTTCATAAACTGACGGTCTAGGTAGGGGTTGCACCAGTACCATTTACTAACTTCCCAGTCAGTGCATTTTTCGCGTTTGGCGGACAGGCCAGGTCCCTGGTGCTGTAATTGCCATACGTCCCTCATGACGGCTCTGGGCTCGCACCAGCCGGGGGCAGTGTGTTCAGCCAGGGGCTTCGTCGACGCGAGGAGGGGGCTGTGGACACTGGAGATCGCCTGCTGACACCGGGTGAGGTCGCCGCGCTGTTTCGGGTAGACCCGAAGACTGTGACGAGATGGGCGGCGGCCGGCCGGATAGGAAGCATCCGGACTCCAGGCGGGCATCGCCGGTTTCGGGAATCCGAGGTGCGAGCCCTGCTTGAGGGGGAGGGCATGCTGGACGAGGTGGACGAGGTCGGAAAGCCACGCAACGTGGGTCCGGCCGCCTCCACCGGGCCGGGTCCGGCCAACGCCGGCATGTACTGAACTGGTGCGGACAATGTCAGGCGGACCGGACACCCGTCCGGTCCGCGCACCACTGGAACCGAGGTGACGGTTCAGCTCCGGGCCGCGCCGAGTTGGCCCGACCACCGGCGGAACAGGGTGTGTGGCACGCCGAGCGCGTCCAGCACCTTGCCGGCCACGAAGTCGACCAGTTGCTGCGCGCTGGCCGCCGCGCCCGCGCCGTAGAAGCCGGGGCTGGCCGGCAGCACGACCGCGCCGGCGTCGTGCAACGCGATCAGGTGCTCCAGGTGGCTACGGGTCACCGGGGTCTCCCGGGGCACCACCACGACCGGTCGGCGCTCCTTCAGGTTCACCTCTGCGGCACGTTGCAGCAGGTCCTTGGAGAGCCCGATCGCGATGCCGGCGCAGGCTGCGGTGCTGGCGGGTACGACGGCCATCCCGCGTACCCGGTAGGAACCGCTGCTGGGCCCGGCGGCCAGGTCGCCGGCCGGCCAGTGGCGTACGTCCGCTCCGGTCAGGTCGCGGCCCAGCCAGGCCGCGAGGTCGTCGGCCCAGTGCGCGTCGCGGAACGAGCGCCCGGTCTCGTCGAGCAGGGTGAGCCGTGCCGCCCGGGACACGACGAGGTCCACCGGCTCGCCCGCGTCGAGCAGCCCGCCGACGACGGCCGCCGCGTACGGCGTACCGGAGGCCCCGGAGACGCCGACCACCCATGGTTCCCGCATGCCCCCAGCCTGCCTGGTCGACGCCGCGCGCCGCTGGGCACCCCACGATCCGTCGCGCCGCAGCCGTCCGACTTGTCCGGCCGGGTCGGTGGTTGTCCCGCCGACCTGCGATGCTGCCGATGGCGATTCGCACCGGGAGCAGTTCGCACGGGAGGCATCGGTGACGACCGGCGAGGTCCTCTGGGCGCTGCGCGCCGAGTGCCCGATCCCACCCCGGCTCTCGCCGCACGCCGACCGGGTCCAGCAGTGGCTCGTCGACGTCCTGCCCGAGCTGGGCATGCCGCTGGACGACGCCGCGCTGCACCGGCTGGCCCGGGGCGGCTTCGCCCGGTACGCGGGGCGGCTCTACCCGGACGCCAGCGAGGCCGACCTGCGGGTGCTGACGGCCCTCTTCACCTGGTTCTTCCTCGTCGACGACGCCTGCGACGGCCCGCACCGGCTCAGCCCGGCGCAGATCCGGTCGCTGCGCGACGGGACGTTGGCACTGCTGCACGACGGTCCCCGCCTCCGGCACGGTGGGTTGACCGGGCCGCTGCGGCGACTGCTGGTGCTGGCCTGGCGGGAACCGCGCAGACGGATGCCGTCCCGGTGGCGGCTGCGCTTCGCCGACGCGGTGGGCCGGCACCTCGACGGCACCTGGCGGGAGGCGGCCAACAAGGAGGCCGCCGTCCGACCCGGTGTGGACGAGTACGTCGAGTTGCGGCGGGCCACCTCGGCGGCGGAGGTGTCGTATCCGCTGGTGGAGTTCATCGGCGGCCGACCGCTGCCCGATCCCGTCTACCACCATCCGCTGCTGCGCCAGATCGCCCGCACCGGCAACGACCTGCTCTCCTGGTACAACGACCTGGCCTCGCTGGAGAAGGACCGGGCCACCTCGGACGGCCACAACCTGGTGCTGGCGACACAGGCCGAGTGGGGCGTGTCGTCGGACGAGGCGGTACGGCGGGTGGCCGAGCGCTGGCGCGAGTCGATGCGACGGTTCGTGGCGCTCCGCGCCGCCGTGCCGTCGTTCGGGCCGGCGTTGGACGAGGCCGTCACCGACCATCTCGACGGGGTCGCGTACGCCGTGCGCGGCACCATCGACTGGACCCTGGAGAGCGGCCGCTACCCGACGGCCGCCAGACCCTAGGGGCGCAGGCCGAGGCGGATCACCAGGTCGAGCAGTGCGAAGACGAACAGCGCGATGCCGACGAAGCCGTTGGCGGTGAAGAACGCCCGGTTGACCTTACTGAGGTCGGTCGGGCTGACCACCAGGTGCTGGTAGGCGAACGCGACGGCGGTCAGCGCCAGGCCGACCCACCACAGCCAGCCGAACCCGATCAGCGCCCCGAACCACACGAACAGTCCGAAGGTCACCACGTGCGCGAGCGTCGAGGCGTGCAGCGCGAAGCGGCGACCGTACCGGGCGGGCACGCTGTGCACGCCGATCTGCTGGTCGATCTCGGAGTCCTGGCAGGCGTAGATCAGGTCGAAGCCGCCGATCCAGAGCCCGACCGCCGCGCCGAGCACCCAGGCCGGCCCGGAGCCGTCCAGGGTGCCGGTGACCGCGAGCCAGGCGCCGACCGGGCCGACCGCCTGGGCGATGGCGAGGATGGCGTGCGGCCAGTTGGTGAACCGCTTGCCGTACGGGTAGACGACCAGCGGCACCACGGCGAGCGGCGCGAGCACCAGGCAGAGCGGGTTGAGCAGCGCGGCGGCGGCGAGGAACACCACGAGCGCGACGGCCGCGCCGGTCCAGGCCGTCCGCACGCTCACCGCCCCGGTGACCAGTTCCCGTCCGGCGGTACGCGGGTTCCGCGCGTCGATCCGCCGGTCGAGGATGCGGTTGGCGGCCATCGCGAACGTCCGCGCCCCGACCATCGCCACGGTGATCAGCAGCAGGTCGAGCCAGCGAACCCCGCCACCGTCGACCTGCATGGCGGTCAGCGCGGACAGGTACGCGAAGGGGAGCGCGAAGACGGAGTGCTCGATGGTGACGAGCTTGAGGAAGGACTTGACCCGGCCCGGCTTCTCCACGGGTGCGTCGAGGACGGCCATCAGATCCCGTACTCCTTCCAGCGCTTGTCGACCAGGGCGGTGACCTCGGGGGCCATGGTCATCTCCTCCGGCCAGCCACGGGTGTAGCCCTCTGCCGGCAGCTTGCGGGTCGCGTCCACGCCCACCTTGCCACCCCAGAACTGCTGGTACGACGAGTGGTCGAGGTGGTCCACCGGGCCCTCGGTGAGCAGCAGGTCCCGCGCGTAGTCGACGTTGCCGAAGGCGCGGAAGGCCACCTCGTTGTAGTCGTGCACGTCGCAGTCCTCGTCGACGATCACGATGAGCTTGGTGAGCGACATGAGGTGCGCGCCCCAGATCGCGTTCATCACCTTCTGCGCGTGCTTCGGGTAGCGCTTGCGGATCGACACGATCGCACAGTTGTGGAACACCCCGGCGGCCGGCAGGTCGTAGTCGACGATGTCCGGGATCAACAGCTTGAGCAGCGGCTGGAAGATCCGCTCGGTGGCCTTGCCGAGGCCGTGGTCCTCCTGCGGCGGCTTCGAGGTGATGATCGAGTGGTAGACCGGGTTCCGCTGCATCGTCATGGCCTCGATGTGCAGCACCGGGAACGGCTCGACCGGCGTGTAGAAGCCGGTGTGGTCGCCGAACGGCCCCTCGGGCAGCCGCTCGCCGGGCTCCAGGTAGCCCTCCAGCACGATCTGGGCGTGCGCCGGCACCTGCAACGGCACGGTGAGGCAGTCGACCATCTCGACCCGCTCACCGCGCAGGAACCCCGCGAACAGGTACTCGTCGATGTCGCTGGGCAGCGGCGCGCTGGCCGCGTACGAGACGACGGGGTCGCAGCCGATCGCGACCGCGACCGGCAGGCGCTGCCCGAGGCGTTCGGCGACCGCGTGGTGGGCGGTGGAGTCCTTGTGGATCTGCCAGTGCATGCCGAGGGTGTTGCGGCCGTGCTGCTGAAGCCGGTAGAGGCCCAGGTTGCGCTTGCCGGTCTCCGGGTGCTTGGTGTGGGTCAGCCCGTAGTTGTGGAAGATCCCGCCGTCGCCGGGCCACACCTGCAAACCGGGCAGCCGACCCAGGTCGACGTCGTCGCCCCGGTAGACGATCTCCTGGCAGGGCGCGGTCTTGACCTTGCGCGGGGGCACCGACTTGAGCTGCATGACCTTGCCCAGGCCCTCGCGGATGCCGGACCAGCCGACCGGCAGCTCCGGCTTGATCAACGCGCCGATCCGCGCGCCGACCTCGTCCAGCGAGTCGACGCCGAGGGCCATCGCCATCCGCTTCTCGGTGCCGAAGAGGTTGATCGCCACCGGCATCTCACCCCGGGTGGGGTACTCGAAGAGCAGTGCCGGCCCACCGGCACGCACCGTGCGGGTGACCACCTCGCTGATCTCCAGGGTCGGGTCGACGGGGACGTCGACCCGACGCAGCTCCCCCGCGCGCTCCAGCGCCGCGAGGAAGTCCTTGAGATCGGTGTACGGGAAGCCACGAGCCATGTCGCCCAGTCTCCCGCACCGGGTCCGGCGCGGCCCACGCCGGGTGCTGTGACACCCGCGACGGCGCATCCGAGCCCGGCGAGCCCGGCGAGCCCGCCTTGATCCACTCGGGTTGCCGGAAGTCGGGGTGTCCGGCGGCCTGGAATGGCCCGACTTCCTGAAGACCGAGTCGATCAACGTTCGAGCGCCACGTCCGCAGGCATGCGCAGCGCGCGTAGGCATGGCCGTCGTTCGAGCGGGTAGCCGGGCAGGCGGCAGCGGGCGGGGCGGCAGGCGGAGGCGGCGAATGGGCGGGGACCGAGTTCCGGCGGGGTTCACCGAGCAAGGGGCACGGGTCGGTCGGATGACCATGAACTACGTCCGTGGTGGCAGCGGCCCACCGCTGGTGCTGCTGCACGGGTATCCGCAGTGCGCGCACATGTGGCGGCACCTGCTGCCCGAACTGGGGCGTCACTTCGACGTGGTCGCGCCCGACCTACGCGGCTTCGGCGACAGCGACGCCCCGGTCAACGGCTACGACAAGAAGACGGTCGCCGCCGACCTGCACGGGCTCCTCGACCAGCTCGGCATGACGAGTGATATCCGCCTGGTGGGGCACGACCTGGGGACGATGGTGGCGTACGCGTACGCCGCCGCCCATCCTGAGCGGGTGAGCCGGCTGGCGCTCACCGAGGCGCCGATCCCCGACGAGAGCATCTACACGTTCCCCGCGCTCACCGCGGCCGGGCCGGCGGTGTGGAACTTCGGCTTCTTCACGCTCGACAACGGGCTGCCGGAGGAACTGGTCCATGGGCGGGAGTCGCTCTGGGTGGACCGGTTCACCGACGCCCTGATGGTGCACAAGGGCAGCATCGCCGCGGGGGACATCGAGGAGTTCGCCAGCCACCTGCGCGACCCGGCGCACCTGCGGGCGAGCTTCGCCCACTTCCGGGCGTTCGACCGGGACATCGCCGACAACGCGACGTACCGGACCACGAAGCTCACCATGCCGGTGCTGGCCGTCGGCGCGTCGGCCAGCCTCGGCGGCCAGGTCGCCGAGCAGGTGCGCCGGTACGCCGACACTGTTCGCGGCGAGGTGATCGACGACTGCGGGCACTGGCTGTACGAGGAGCGCCCGGACGTGATGCTCGCCCTGCTGCGCGACTTTCTCGGGGCGGCCTGAGCAGGCGCCCCCTGGGGAGTCAGGGGGTGCGGGCCAGCTCGACGAAGGAGCGCCATGCGGCCGGGCTGAAGGTCAGCACGCCGCCGTCGCGGTCCTTCGAATCGCGGACGTGCACCCGGCCGGGCAGGTTGTCGGCGACCTCGACGCAGGCACCAGCGTCGTTGCCGCTGCGGGTGGACTTGCGCCACTGAGCTCCGGTCAGATCCATGGCTTCACGATCTCCTCGAGCAGGTCGATGGACTGCTGCCGGGGCAGCGCGTCGCTGCGCAGACTCTCCCACCTTCCGAGCAGGGTCGCCACCTCGTTGTTCTCGTCGACGGCGGTGCCGCCGGTCTGGTTGTCGAGGAAGCCGAGCCAACTGCCGTCGGCGGTGCGGCCGAGGATGAACGGCCCGAACAGGCCGGCGTGCAGCCCGACCGCCTGCGGCAGCACGTGCACGCGGATGTGGGGGCGGCGGGCGCACGCCACCAGGTGCCGGAGCTGGCCGGCCAGCACCCCGGCGCAGCTCTCGGCGAAGCGTTGCAGGGCGGCCTCGTCGATCACGGCGGTGAGCTGCGGCGGGTGCTCCCGGTCGAGGATCGCCTGTCGCTCCAGCCGGGCCGCCACCAACGCCTCCACCCGCTCGGCGGTGAGCCCCAGGTCGAGCCGGAACACCGCGCGGGCATAGTCGGCGGTCTGCAACAGCCCGGGAACCATCGTCGCCCCGAAGCAGCGCAACTGAGTGGCCACCCGCTCGACCTCCAACCAGGGGCGGAACCACACCGGCTCGCCGTCGCGGCGGCCCAGCTCGCGTAGCGAGACCAGCAGGCCGCCGGTGTCGAGCACCTCGTCGGCCCGGGTCAGGTAGGTCAGGTTGGGCACCGTCGAGCCCAGCTCGACCGCGGACACCATGGACGGTGAGTAGTGCGCCCGTTTGCCGTACTCCTCCTGGCTGAGCCCGGCCGCCAGCCGTGACCGCCGGAGCTGGTCTCTGATCATTTCCGCTGTGGACAGTGTCGCGGTCACCACGCCTCGCCTTCCGCCGTTGAGAAGGGCCACGTCGGCCCGTCTGGCGCAAGGTAGCGAAACCACGACCCTGAGTCAGCCCTCTACCGGCATGTCGCGGTAACGCGGTGTCGTCAGGCGGCGGGTGTCCACGCGTGAGCCGCCAGCGGTGGATCGAGCGGCGCGCGGGTGAGCCGGTTGGCGAAGGTCGAGATCGTGTACGCCCCGACCCCGAACACCACGTCCAGCGCGTGCCGTGGCTCGTGACCGGCGGCCAGGAAGGCGTCGAGATCGTCGTCGGACACCGCGCCCCGGTGGTCGAGGACGGCCAGCGTGAACCGGCGCAGCGCCTCCAACCCCGGCTCGGACAGCGGCGTGCCGGCGCGCAGCGCGGTGATCAGCTCGGCGGTCGCTCCGAGTTGGGTGAGCTTTCCGGTGTGCAGGGCGACGCAGACGTGGCACTCGTAACTGGTGGCGACGGTCAGGACGACCACCTCCTGCTGCAATGGCGTGAGAGCGGTCTGTTCGAAGCCGGCGCTGGCGGCGAGGAAGCCGTTGAGGAGCTGCGGCGAATCGGCCATGAGCGCCACCGGGGCGGGCAGCCAGCCGAAGCGGCCGCGTACTCCCTCGATGGCCCGTCGGGCGGCGGCGGGCGCGGTCTCGGCGGTGTGGGCGGTGAAGACGGACATGGGTGCCTGCCTTAGGATAGTCAACGTGGTTGACGAAATAGTAAACGTGGTTGTCGAACGTGACAACCCCTGAGCCCGCCCGGCCCGGCTTCCAGCTCCCGCTGCTGCTGCTGGCCGGCTTCCGCACGCTAATCGACGACCTGCACGCCGAGTTGGCCCGCGAGGGGCATCCCGACCTGCGCCCGCTGCACGGGTTCGTGCTCCAGGCCGTGGGAATCGACGGCACCACCGCCAGCGAGCTGGGGCAGCGACTGGGCATCTCCAAGCAGGCCGCCGGCAAGACCGTCGACCGGCTGGTCGCCGTCGGCTACCTGGAACGGGTCGACGACCCCGCCGATGCCCGCCGACGGCTGGTCCGGATGACACCGCGCGGCGTCCACGGGCTCCGTCGCTCGGCCGAGATCTTCGATCGGCTACGGGAACGCTGGGCCTCGACCCTGGGCGAGGAGCGCGTGGCCGCCATCGAGGACGACCTGCGCACGATGGCCGCCACCAACTGGTTCCGCCTCGACATGCCGGGCTGGTTCGGCGGCTGACCGTGATCGACAACCGGTGATCACGCCAGAGCCGATCGACGGATCGAAAACTGTCACAGGTGATCTCTAGGATCAGGGTGCCGGTCGGGCTGGAGCGACGCCGATCGGTCCCCCTCACCAAGGAGATCGATGAGATCTGTGCACGTTTCACCGGGCAGGTTCCTGCGCATTCTCACCGCGCTGGTCGTCGGCGGCGCGACGGTCGGTGTGGCCGCCACGCCGGCCCTGGCGCAGGACGATCCCGGCTGGGTCGAGGCCCTGCTCTACGACGCCACCGTCGGCGGCCCGGGCGCTCCCGCTCGGACGTTTCCGCTGACCCTGACCAGCACCGGTGCCACCCAACCCCGGGTGACCCTCGACCTGACCGACCTGGCCGGCATCGCCACCGCGACCTTCCCCACCTCCTGTGTCACCGATGGCACCTCGGTCACCTGCCCGATGCCGGCCGACGCCACCGAGGAGTTCGGCACCGTCACCGGCACCGTGCCAGTCGTGTTCCGGGCCGCGCCCGGGGTGGCCGACGGGGCGACCGGCACCCTCGCCTACACGGCGCTCGGCGAGCAGACCGAGCCGTCCACCCAG
The DNA here is from genome assembly GCF_049841635.1 of Micromonospora sp. DT44. Lineage (NCBI taxonomy): Bacteria > Bacillati > Actinomycetota > Actinomycetes > Micromonosporales > Micromonosporaceae > Micromonospora > Micromonospora sp. DT44. The sequence goes on from NZ_JBNCKS010000004.1 coordinate 125,632, forward strand.
CAGGCGACGCTCACCGTGCGGTCCGGGCCCGACCTGCTCGACACGGTCGACGAGTACGTCGACGGCGTCGACGTGGGTGACACGCGCGCCGCCCCGGTGGCCGTGGTCAATGCCGGCGACCAACCGGCCGTCGACCTGCGGCTCACCATGCGCTTCCCGGTCGGCCTCGTCCCGGCCAGCTACCGCAACTGCCGCTACGGCACCGACCAGGTGCTCGCCACCGTGGTCGTCTGCACCGTGCGGGGCACGTTCGCGCCCGGTCAGCGGCACGAGCTGCGCGGCGGGCTCGCCACCACGGTCGGCCCGGCCACCCTCGGCGACAAGCGGATCACCCAGATCGTGGAGCCGCTGGCGACCGCGGGCCCTCTCCCGAGCGGTGTGCGGCTCACGCACCGCGAGAGCGACCAGGCACTGCGGCTCCGGCCGGTCGGAAAGCCGCTCGGCGTGATCGGAGTCGAGGTGGACGGCGTCGGCGGGCAGACCTACCTGCGTGCGGTGCACGGCGCCTTCGACATCGTCGCCCAGGGCGCCGCCGTCACCGGTGCGGTCGGCGACACCGTCCAGGTCACCGTGGGCATCCGGAACGAAGGGCCGGGCGTGCCGGACGGCACGATCTCCGGCGACACGGTCGGCGCGTTCTACTTCACCCCGCCCGCCGGCGTCACCGTGGTGGGCAGCCCGCGCTGCTCGCAGACCGGCAGTGAAGAGGAGGAGAACGGCAACGACGCCCCCAAGACCTGGTACTGCGACGGAGGGAGGGCCGTGTTCACCGCCGGGACCAGCAACACGGTCACCTTCGACCTGCGGATCGACAGCCTCTCCGGGACGCCCGGCGAGGTCCAGCCGTACGGCCGCTACCCGCGGGTGGACGACAACCCGGGCAACGACGTCGCCCCGGTGACCGTGGGCTGACCACACGCGCCCTGACGACGCGGGCCGGTCACGGACGATTCCGTGGCCGGCCCGCGCTGTGTAGTCAGGTCAGTTCAGCCCGCCGTACGAGTGCAGGCCGGTGAAGAAGATGTTCACGCCGAACAGGTTCATCAGCATGGTGAGGAAGCCGAGCACGGCGATCCAGGTGGCCACGTTGCGCTTCACGCTGGGCGTGGCCCGCGCGTGCAGGTAGCCGGCGTAGACCACCCAGGAGATGAAGGCCCAGGTCTCCTTCGGGTCCCAGCCCCACGGCCGACCCCAGGCCGCCTCGGCCCAGATCGCGCCCGCGATCACCGCGAACGTGAAGATCGGGAAGGCGAACGCGTGCAGCGCGAACGTCAGCCGCTCCAGGCTGGCCGCGGCGGGCAGCCGCTTGGCGAGGGTGTACGGGAAGCTCCGCTTGCCCTGCTCGAACCCGTTGCGCATGAGGAAGCCGACGGCCGGCACCGCGCCGAGCAGGAAGATGCCGGACGCGAACACGATGGTCGAGACGTGGATGACGAACCAGTACGAGTTCAGCGCCGGCACCAGCGGCACGATCGGCACGTACAGGACCAGCTCGGCGGTGGCCACCAGCAGCACCATGACGAGGGTGAGGAACAGCCCGAGCTTGCGCAGCGACGGCCGCTTCCAGAGCACCACCAGCCAGGCCGCGACACCGATGAACGTCACCGTGAGCACGAACTCGTACATGTTGCCCCACGGCATGCGGTCTGCCGCGAGACCGCGGGTGACCAGCGCCGCGAGATGCAGTACGGCGGCGAACGCGGTGGCCGCCACCGCGACCAGCCCGGCGATCCGCGCCCGGTTGGCCGAGCCGTCGACGGACGGCGGCACCGGCCCGGGCGGCTCGGCGGTCACGCCGCTGGCACCGCCGACCCCCGCGCCCACCAGCTCACGGGCGGGCGACGCCACAGCGGCCCGGGTACGCGGGTTGCCCAACGCGTACTCGACGGCGTGACTGATCATCGCGATCAGATACGTCAGGATCGCGAAGGTCACCAGATTGTCGGAGAGCGCGGACATCACTCGGTCCCTTCTCGCACACCGGCCGGGCCACCGGATTCGGTGTCGGCACCGGCCCGCTCAGCCGCCCGTTCGTCACCGTTCACGGCGGCGACCAACTGGGCGAACTCGTCGGCGAACCCTGGATAGTCGGTGCGCGGCAACCCACCGGCCTCCATCAAGCTACTACCGCCTGTCGGAGATCCATTAGCGGGGTCAGCCGGCAGCGCCCGGAACCACACCCGGCGACGCCGCCCGAACAGCGAGCCCATCAGCCCGACCAGCAGCACACCGCAGCTCACCAGCAGCGGCGTCGAGCCAGGGTCGTGCCGGACGGAGAGCGTCACGTACCGCTCGGTGCCCAGGAACTCGACGGTGGTGCCGTCGTCAAGCGTCCACTTCTCGCCCTTGCGGAGCAGCTTGCTGCCGACTTCCTTGACCTTGCCGTTGCGCACCTGCCGCTGGTCGAGCTGGTAGACCGAGCCGGGGATGCCGGCGTCCATGCCGAGGTTGCCCCGGTAGGCGACCAGGTTCAGCGCCGGGTTGCGCTCGGTGGGGTATTCGGAGCGGACGAACGGCGGCTGCTGCGGCGCGGTGGGCAGGTAGATGCCGGTGAACGCCATCTGCTCACCCGGCACCCGCTTGCCGGTCGCCGGGTCGACGTTCGCGTCCGGGAAGGCGGCCAGCCCTTCGCTGGTCAGGCCCATGTCGCCGGTCGTCAGGAACGGCTCGTCACTGACCTGGCTGTTGCCGTAGCGGTCGGTGTAGCGGATCACCGGGGCGTACCCGTGGCCGAGCAGGTAGACGCTCGCGTCGGCGAGGCGCAGCGGCGAGTTGACCGAGAAGTCCGCGCCGCGGGTCGGCTCGTCGGGGCCGTCGACGGTCACCCGGGCGTTGAAGAACTCCGGCTGGCCGGACGGCAGGAACCGGGCCTGGAAGTCGTCCAGCCGCAGGCAGAAGCGGGGCAGGTCGGCGCTGTCCACGCGGGGGCCGAGCTTGGCCTCGGCGTACTGCTGGCGGGTGTTGCAGAACGCGTTGTCCGCGCCCGCCACCAGCAGGCGGTTGCCGCTCCACCCGTACCAGGAGCCGAGCGCGACGCCGATCAGCACCGCGATGAGCGAGGTGTGGAACAGCAGGTTGCCGGTCTCCTTGAGGTAGCCCTTCTCGGCGGAGACCTCGTTCCCGCGTACCTCGACCCGCCAACGGCGCTTGCGCAGCACCTCGGCGACGGCGTCCACGCCGCCGGCCGGGGCGGGCAGCGTGGTGTGCTGCGGCAGCCGGGCCATCCGCTTGGGCGCGACCGGTGGCCGGGACCGCAGCGCCCGGAAGTGGTCGCGCAGCCGGGGCGTGATGCAGCCGATCAGCGACGTGAACAGCAGCAGGTAGATGGCGGAGAACCAGACCGAGCCGAAGACCGCGAACGCGCCGATCCGGTCCAGCCGGGGCGCCCAGTCGGGGTGGTCGACGAAGTACTGGTTGACCTTCTCCGGGCTGATCCCGCGCTGCGGCAGCACCGATCCGGGGATCGCGGCGATCGCCAGCAGGAAGAGCAGGATCAGGGCCGTACGCATGCTGGTGAGCTGCCGCCACGAGTTGCGCAGCAGGGCCAGCAGCCGGCTGGGCCGGCGGCCCGGCGCCGGGGCCTCGGCCTCCGGGCGCTCGTCGACGACCGTCATATGCTCACCTCGCCCACCCCGACGGTGGTCTGCAACCAGATCACGAAGCTCTGCCATCCGCCGGTGACCAGCGCCAGGCCGATCAGGATGAGCAGGGCGCCGCCGACCCGGGTGACCCAGCGGCTGTTGCGCCGGATGGCGCGGAAGACCCCGAGCAGGCGCTGGAAGCCCAGCCCGAAGACGACGAACGGTAGCCCCAACCCGAGGCAGTACGCCACGGCGAGCACCACGGCCCGGTCGCTCTGGCCGCTGGTGGCCGCCATGCCCATCACCGCGCCGAGGGTCGGCCCGGTGCACGGCACCCAACTCAGCGCGAAGACCGCGCCGAAGACCGGTGCGCCGAGCAGGCCGGCCGACGGCAGCCGGGAGATCCGGAACTCGCGTTGCAGCGCCGGGATCATCCCCAGGTAGCCCAGGCCGAGCACGATGATCAACACGCCGACGACGATCTCCAACTGCCGCTCGTAGTCGAAGAAGACCCGACCGATGCCGGCGAACAGGATCGCGGTGGCCACGAAGACCACGGTGAAGCCGGCGATGAAGAGCAGCGTCCCGGCGAGCACCCGGCCCTTGACCGCCGCCGCCGGTGCCGTCCGCTCCCGGACCGCGACCCCGCCGCCCGCCTCAGCGCCGTCGGGCGTCGGGGCCGTCGCCGGCCGCCGGCCTTCGAGGTCCGCGCCGGCCAGCCCGGTGACGTACGACAGGTAGCCCGGCACCAGCGGCAGCACGCACGGAGACAGGAAGCTCACCAGGCCGGCGAGCGCCGCCGCGCCGATGGCGAGCACCAGCGGCCCGCTCTGGGCCAGTTCCTTGAACGTCTCGCCCATCAGTTCGACGCCGGCTTCTCGGCCGCTATCTCGTCCACGATCGGCCGCAGCTCGTCCTGGGTCACCGCACGGCGGATCACCGAGGCGACCCGTCCCTCCCGGTCGAGCACCACCGTCGCGGGGACGGTGTTCGGCGGGATGTCGAGGTCGAGCGCCAGTCGGCTGGCCGGGTCGAAGAGGCTCGGATAGGTGACCCGCCCCTGCTCGAACGCCTTGGCCTTGTCCCGCGAATCCTGCACGTTGATGCCGAGGAAGGTCACCCCGGAGCCCTTGGTGGCCTGGTAGACGGCTTCCAGGTCGTCTGCCTCGGCCCGGCAGGGCGCACACCAGGAGCCCCAGAAGTTGACCACCACGACCTGACCCCGGGCCTGGGTGACGTCATAGTTGCCGCCGAGGAGCAGTTCCCCGGCGAGCTTCGGAGGAGCCGAGCGCTGGTCCGGCGCGCACTCGATGATGCCGTCGGAGGTGGTCGAGCAGGCGTTCTCCTGCCCCTTCGCCGACGTACAGCCGGCCAGCGCCAACGTGGCGACGGCGGCGAGCAGACCGGCGGTCCACCTCCGGGTGGTCATCAGGCCCCCTTGGCCGTCCGGGCTGTCGCGGAGAGAGCGACGAGGTGCGCGGCCGGCTCGCTGTAGCCGATGCCCTCCACCTTCGCGCCGTCGAAGTGGAACGAGGTCAGGCTCGCCAGCCCGCACTGCCGCTTACGCGGGTCGTGCCAGAGCCGCTTGCGCTCGACGTGGCGGCGCAGCGTCCAGATCGGGAGCTGGTGCGACACCAGCACCGCCTCGCGTCCCTCGGCGGCCACCCGGGCGGCGTGCACAGCCGCGAACATCCGCTCGGCGATCGCCCGGTACGCCTCACCCCAGGACGGCGTCACCGGGTCGCGCAGCACCCACCAGTTGCGCGGGTCGCGGAACGACCCGTCGCCCGGGGAGACCTTCTTGCCCTCGAACCAGTTGGCGCTCTCGATCAGCCGCTCGTCCACCCCGACCGGCAGCCCGAACTGGGCGGCGATCGGCTCGGCGGTCTGCTGGGCGCGCTCCAACGGGCTGGCCACCACGTGCACGATCTCCCGCTCGGCCAGGCCCTGCGCGGCGGCCTTGGCCATCTGCACGCCCAGCTCGGAGAGGCGGAAACCGGGCAGCCGCCCGTACAGGATCTGGTCGGGGTTGTGCACCTCGCCGTGCCGGAGCACGTGGACCACCGTTTTCGCCACTGTTTGTTACCCCCCGTGACCGGCCGCTGCGGCCGCGTTCGCCGCCGTCGGCAGCGCGGCGGCGATGTGCTCCAGAGCGGCGTCGTCGATCGCCGCCGACACGAACCACGACTCGAACGCGCTCGGCGGCAGGTAGACGCCGGAGGCGAGCATCGAGTGGAAGAACGCCTTGAACGCCGGCACCTGCTGGGTGCGCGCGCTGTCGTAGTCGACCACGTCGGCGTCCGTGAAGAAGATCGAGAACATGCTGCCCGCGTACGACAGGAAGTGCGGGACCCCGGCGGCGGCCAGCGCGTCGGACGCGAGCTTGCCCACGACGGCGGCCGTGTCGTCGAGCTTGCGGTAGAGCGCGTCGTCGGCGAGCCGCAGGGTCGCCAGACCGGCGGCGCAGGCCAGCGGGTTACCGGAGAGCGTCCCGGCCTGGTAGACCGGGCCGGCCGGCGCGAGACGCGCCATGATGTCCGCGCGCCCGCCGAACGCCGCGGCGGGCAGGCCACCACCCATGACCTTGCCGTACGTCCACAGGTCCGCGTCGGAGGCGTCGAGGCCGTGCCACCCGGCGCGGGAGACCCGGAACCCGGTCATCACCTCGTCCACGACGAACAGGGCGCCGTGCGCGTGGGCGATCCGGGCGAGCTGCTGGTTGAAGCCGTCGCGGGGCGCCACCACGCCCATGTTGCCGGCGGCGGCCTCGGTGATCACGGCGGCGATGTGCGGGCCCTCGGCGGCGAACGCCTCCTCGACGGCCCGGATGTCGTTGTACGGCAGCACGATCGTCTCGCTGGCCGCCGCGCCGGTCACGCCGGGCGAGTCGGGCAGGCCGAGGGTCGCCACACCGGAACCGGCGGACGCGAGCAGCGCGTCGACGTGACCGTGGTAGCAACCCGCGAACTTGACGATCTTGGAGCGGCCGGTGAAGCCGCGCGCCAGCCGGATCGCCGACATCGTCGCCTCGGTGCCGGAGTTGACCAGGCGGACCTGCTCCATCGGGGTCCGGTCGACCAGCTCGGCGGCCAGCTCAACCTCGCCCGGCGTGGGCGTGCCGAAACTGGTGCCCCGGGCGGCGGCCGTCTGCACGGCGTCCACCACCTCCGGGTGGGCGTGCCCGAGGATCAGCGGACCCCACGAGCACACCAGGTCGACGTAGCGGCGACCGTCGGCGTCGTACAGCCACGGGCCCTCACCACGGACCATGAAGCGCGGGGTGCCGCCAACGGCCTGGAAGGCGCGCACAGGTGAATTGACCCCGCCGGGCACGATGGCGCGGGCGCGGTCGAACAGGGCCTCGGAGGCCGGCGCGTCGGCCGGGTAGCGGCCAGATCCGGCGGAAACGATGTCGGTCACGATGCCGCCATTGTGTCAGCGCCGGACGGTCTACCAGCAGCCACCCCGGGCGAGGGTTACCGGGCTCACCCAGCTCCGGTACCCGATGGGCCGGCTCGTCGCCTCGACAGGCCGGGTCGGCTGGATCGCGCTAGGCTGACCGAGTGGATCGTGCCGAACTGTCCATCACGCTGCACCGGACGGGCGACGAAGCAGTGCTTCGCCTGGCCGGTGAGATCGACATGCTCACGGCCGCCCAGCTCAGCACCGTGGTCAACGAAGTGCTGGCCGATCCGCCCCCGCGGATCGTGCTCGACCTCGGCGGCGTCACCTTCTGCGACTCGCAGGGCCTGGGCACGCTCGTGGTGCTCAGCCGCAAGGCCAGCCACGCGCAGAGCCTGCTGATGCTCACCCACGTCGGTGACTTCCTGATCCGCGTCCTGGACATCACCGGCCTGCGCAGCGCCCTGATGATCCGCAACGACCAACCCACGGGCTGACCCCGGCCCTACCGGCCCCCACGCCCGCCCGGACCGATCGCCTCGTTGATCAAGAGGTTTGCGTCAAGAATCGCGCTCAAGCTGACGCAAACCTCCTGATCAACGCGTCCGGCTAGCGGGGTCGCCGCCGGTCAGGGGGTGGGGATGTCTCGGGAGTGGAAGGCGCGCAGGGCCAGGGTTAGGAGGGTGGCTGCTGCCGCGCTCAGGGCCGCCAGGGGTAGCGCTGTCCAATTGTTGGTCAGGACCTGGGGGGTGTGGGTGAACGGGGAGATGTCCAGGACCCACTGGCTCAGCTCCAGGACCGCGCCGATCTGACCCAGCAGCAGACAGCCGGCGAGCACCGCCCAGGCCGCCCACGAGAACCGGGGCAACCACCCCACCAGCAGCGCCGCCAGCCCCGCAAGGACCCACGCCGCCGGAACCTGGGCCAGCCCCACGCCGAGCAGCCGTGGCACCTCGCCGCCGACGTCACCAACGCTGAGGCCGTACGACAGTCCCGTCGCCGCCCCCGTCACGGCCAGCACCACCACCGGGCCGAGCAACGCGAAGACCAGGTGCGCCGCCAGCCAGCGGACCCTGCTCACCGCCGTGGCGAGCAGCGGTTCGGCCCGCCCGGCCGTCTCCTCCGCCCGCGCCCGCAGCGCGGCCTGGATGCCGTACCCGGCGGCGGCCAGCGCGGTCAGGCTCAACGTGCTGCCGAGGTACGCCTCGGCCAACGTCGACGACCCACCCAGCCGGGCCAGTAGCTCGGCGACCTGCTCGTTGCCCTGCACCGCGTTGCCGGCCGCGTCGGCCGCGCCGCCCAGCACCAGACCGAGCAGCCCGAAGCCGACCGCCCACCCGAGCAACTGGCCCCGGTGCAGCCGCCAGGCCAGGCCGAACGGTCCGGCCAGCGCGCCGCCCGCGGTGGCCGGACCGAGCCGGGGCGGCAGCACGCCGGCACCCACGTCCCGGCGTACCGAGACGGGGTACGCGACGAGCGCCACCGCGACACTGAACAGCACCGGCAGCAGCAGCACCCACCAACGCTCACCGGCGAAGGCCCGCCCCCGGGCCGCCCAGCCGAGCGGGGAGATCCAGCTCAACCATTCGGCACGTCCGCCGCTGCCACCGGAACCTCCGGCGTCGCCGCCGAGGCGCAGCGCGAACGCCAACCCGAGCACGCCCAGCCCGATGCCGCGCGCCCCTCCGGCGCTCTGGGTGAGCTGCGCGGCAAGGCCGCCGACCGTGGCGAAGGCGATGCCGGTCAGGGCCACGCCGGCGCCGAAGAGCAGCGATCCGGCACCGGGCAGGCCCGCCGCGACCAGGCCGCCGGCGACGAGCAGGCCGAGCAGCAGATTCGCGGTGTACGTGACCAACAGCGCCGCGGTCAGCCCGGCGTACCGGCCGAGGACCGATGCGCCCAGCAACTCCCGCCGGCCGGCCTCCTCCTCGGTGCGGGTGTGCCGTACCACCGTCAGCACGCTCGCCAGGGCGGCGACCAGGGCGAACAGCCCGGCCCGCTGGACGGTGAGCGCGCCGGTGCTGTCGCCGTACACCGGACCGAGCAGCGCGACGACCGACGGGTTGCTCGCCGTGCCGGCCAGGTAGGCGGCCCGTTCGGCGGCGGTCGGATAGAGGCCGGCGTACGCGCCGGCGTAGCTGGCCGGCAGCACGGCCAGCGGAAGTATCCAGATGGGCAGCACGATCCGGTCCCGCCGCAGGATCAGGCGCACCAGGTGCCGGGTGCCGGTGAACGCGGTCATGAGCGCACCTGCTCGCCCTGGTAGTGCCGCAGGAACAGCTCCTCCAGAGTCGGCGGTTGGCTGACCAGGCTGCGTACGCCGATCTCGGTGAGTCGACGGAGCGCGCTGTCCAGCGCGGCGTCCTCCACGTCGAAGCGCACCCGCTGCCCGTCCACCCGCAGGTCGTGCACGCCGGTGAGCTGACCCAGCCCGTCCACCGCACCGGTCAGCTCGGCCTCGATCGAGGTGCGCCGCAGGTGCCGCAGCTCGCTCAGGGTGCCGGTCTCCACGTCCCGCCCGTTGCGGATGATCGTCACCCGGTCGCAGAGCGCCTCCACCTCGGCCAGGATGTGGCTGGAGAGCAGCACGGTACGACCGTCGGCCTTTGCCCGGCGTACCCAGTGCTGGAAGACCTCCTCCATGAGGGGGTCCAGGCCGGACGTCGGCTCGTCCAGGATGAGGAGTTCGGCGTCCGACGCGAGGGCGGCCACCAGCCCGACCTTCTGCCGGTTGCCCTTGGAGTACGTCCTGCCCTTCTTGCGGGGATCCAGCTCGAAGGAGTCGAGCAGTTCGGCTCGGCGGGCCGGGTCGAGCCCGCCGCGCATCCGGCCGAGCAGGTCGATGACCTCGCCGCCGGAGAGGTTGGGCCAGAGCGTCACGTCGCCCGGCACGTACGCCAGCCGGCGGTGCAGGGCCACCGCGTCGCGCCATGGATCGCCCCCGAGCAGGCGGACGACCCCCGCGTCCGTCCGCAGCAGACCGAGGAGCGCCCGAATGGCCGTCGACTTGCCGGCGCCGTTCGGCCCGAGGAAGCCGTGCACCTCGCCGGCGCGGACGCTCAGGTCCAGGCCGTCGAGCGCCCGGACGCGGCCGAAGGCCTTGACCAGGCCGGACACTTCAATCGGATTTTCCATGTATCGGAAGCTACACTCGTTTCACAAAGTTGTGAAGACAGTGTGAGCGGGGCACCATCGGTGCCCACAAACGATGCGGGAGGGGCAGAGATGGCAGCGGCCGACGGCCACGACCCGGTGCACCTCTTCGTCGAACGGATGGCCCTCACGTTCGCCGAGGTCGGGTTTCCGCGGATGGCCGCGCGGGTGCTGTTCACCGTGATGAGCGCGGACGATCCGCTGACGGCTGCCGAGATCGGCGAACGGCTCGGAGTCAGCGCGGCGGCGGTCAGCGGCGCGGTCCGGTACCTCACCCAGTTCGGCATGCTGATCCGCGAGCCAGTCCCCCGCTCCCGCCGGGATCGCTACCGGATGCCGGACGACCCCTGGTACGAGGCGACCATCACCAAGACCGCGATCTACAAGACGTTCATCGACGTGGCCGAGGGCGGCGTCGGGGCCCTCGGCGCGGAGACGCCGGCCGGTGAACGGGTGGCCGAGATGCGCGACTTCTTCATCTTCGTGCAGGAGGAGATCGACTCGCTGGGCGAGCGGTGGCGGGCCCGCCGGGCCGCCACCGGCCACCTTCGACCCGGCGAGGCCTGACCCTCAGGCCAGCGCCGCGAGCGCTGAGCCAGCCCGGCCACAGCCATGAGCTGCCGAACGCCGCCGGTCAGGCCGTGTTGCCCCAGCGGGCCTGTTCGAGGAGCCCGACCGCACGGTCCCGCGCCTCCCGGTCGTCCGAGCGGAGCAGGGTGGTGGCCTCGTCCACCGCGTCGGTGAGCCGCCGCCACTGCGCGTCGCGATCCCGCACCAGGTCCGACTGGGCGGCCAACTGCCGGGTCTTCACCCACAGCTCGACGAAGACCGACACCTTGGCCCGCAGCACCCACGGATCGAACGGCTTGGTCAGGTAGTCCACGGCACCCACCTGGTAGCCCCGCAGAGCGAGCTGGGCGTCCCGGTCGGCGGCGGTGAGGAAGATGATCGGCACGTGCCGGGTGCGCTCCCGGCGCTTGATGTGACTGGCCGTCTCGAAGCCGTCCATGTCCGGCATCTGCGCGTCCAACAGGATCACCGCGAAGTCGTCCACCAGCAACTGCTTGAGTGCCGCCTCGCCGCTCTCCACGGCCACCGACTGGACCGGCAGGCCCTGGAGGATCGCCTCCAGGGCCATCAGGTTCTCCCGGCGGTCGTCCACGAGCAGCGCCTTGGCCATCTGGGTCACGAAGTCTCCTCGGTGCGGCTGCCGCTGATCCAGGACGACATCAGCTCGATCAGGTCGTCGAGGTCGACCGGCTTGGTGATGTAATCGCTTCCCCCGGCCGCGAGCGCCGACTCGCGGTCGCCCGGCATCGCCTTCGCGGTCAGGAAGACGACGGGGAGGTCGGCGAACCGGTGGTTACGCCGGATCTGACGGGTCGTCTCGTACCCGTCCTGGTCGGGCATCATGGCGTCCATCAGCACGATGTCCACCTCCGGATGCTCGGCCAGCAGGCGGACGCCGTCCGCCCCGTTGTCCGAGTACAGCACGGTCATGCCGTGCAGCTCCAACGCGCTGGTCAGAGCGAAGACGTTACGCACGTCGTCGTCCACGATCAGCACCGTTGCCCCGTCCAGCTGCCGGGTGGCCGGCGCCTCCGGCCGCTCCGGCAACAGCTCCAGCGGCGGCATGAGCAGCGACGACGGCAGCCCGGCACGCTGTGGCGACGGCGACTGCGGCGCGACGACCGCGTCCGGGGCGAGGACCTGGGGTACGAACAACGTGAACGTCGAGCCCTGGCCGGGCGCCGACGAGACGGTGATCGTGCCACCGATCAGTCGCGCCAGGTCCCGGCTGATCGACAAACCGAGACCGGTGCCGCCGTAGCGGCGGCTGGTCGTGCCGTCCGCCTGCTGGAACGCCTCGAAGATGATCGACAGTTTGTCGTCGGAGATCCCGATCCCGGTGTCGATCACCGTGAAGGCGATCACCTGCTGGGCGTTCGTCAGCGCCGGCACGTCGAACACCGCGTTCGGCGCGGCCGGGGCGATCCGCAACGTCACCGCACCGTTGTCGGTGAACTTCACCGCGTTGGAAAGCAGGTTGCGCAGGATCTGCTGCAACCGCTGCGCGTCGGTCACCAGTGCCGGCGGCAGATCCTTGCTGACGCGTACCTGGAAGTCGAGATTCTTCTCCTCGGCCTGCGGCGCGAACGCCTGCTCGACGAAGCCGCGCAGCTCGGTGAAGCGGATCTCGGTGGGCTCGACGTCCATCCGGCCCGCCTCGATCTTGGACAGGTCGAGGATGTCGTCGATCAGCCGCAGGAGGTCGGAGCCGGAGCCGTGGATCGTCCGGGCGAACTCGATCTGCTTCGGGCTGAGGTTCTGCTCCGAGTTCTCCGCGAGCAGGCGGGCCAGCAGCAGCAACGAGTTCAGCGGCGTACGCAGCTCGTGGCTCATGTTGGCCAGGAACTCCGACTTGTACGCCGACGCCCGGGTGAGCTGCTGCGCCTTCTCCTCTAGGCCGAGGCGGGCCAGCTCGATCTCCCGGTTCTTGGTCTCGATGTTGCCCTTCTGCTCGGAGAGGAGGGTGGCCTTCTCCTCCAGCTCGGCGTTGGTGCGCTGCAACTCCGCCGACTGCTCCTGCATCTCGTGCGCCAGCCGCTGCGACTGGGCCAGCAGTTCCTCCGTACGCCGGTTGGCCTGGATGGTGTTGACCGCGATGCCGATGGTGAGCACCAGCCGCTCCAGGAACGACAGGTGCAGCTCGGAGAAGGCGGACACGCTGGCGAACTCGATCACCCCGAGGAGTTCCCCCTCGAACAGCACGGGGAGCACCACCAGGTCGGTCGGAGGTGTCTCGGCCAGACCGGAGCGCAGCGTGAGGCGGCTGTTCGGTGGGGCGCTGACCCGGATCGTCCGGCGCGAGAGGGCGGTCTGCCCGACCAGCCCCTCACCCGGCCCGAAGGTCACGTCGTGCCCCCGCGCCACATAGCCGTACGACGAGGTCAACCGCAGCCGCATGCTGCCGTCGGTGTCGTCGGCCAGGAAGAACGCGCCGAGTTGCGCGTCGACCAGCGGCGTCACCTCGGTCATGATCATGCGGCAGACCTCGCCGAGGTCGCGCTGGCCCTGCAACAGGCCGCCGATGCGGGCCAGGTTGGAGTCCAGCCAGCCCTGCTCGGCGTTCTTCTTGGTCGTCTCCCGGAGGGTGACGATCATCTGGTTGATGTTGTCCTTCAGCTCGGCGACCTCGCCCTGCGCCTTGACGGCGATCCGCTGGGTCAGGTCGCCCCGGGTCACCGACGTGGACACCTGGGCGATGGCCCGTAGCTGGGTGGTCAACGTGGAGGCGAGCTGGTTGACGTTCTCGGTGAGGTCGCGCCAGGTGCCGGAGACGCCCTTGACCTGTGCCTGACCACCCAACTTGCCCTCGATGCCGACCTCGCGGGCCACCCGCGTGACCTCGTCGGCGAACGACGAGAGCTGGTCGACCATCGTGTTGACGGTGGACTTCAGCTCCAGGATCTCGCCCTGGGCGTCCACGGTGATCTTCTGCGACAGGTCGCCCTTCGCCACCGCCGTGGTCACCGAGGCGATGTTGCGGACCTGGCTGGTCAGGTTCGACGCCATCGAGTTCACGTTGTCCGTCAGGTCACGCCAGGTGCCGGAGACGCCCTTGACCTGCGCCTGACCGCCCAACTTGCCCTCGGTGCCCACCTCACGGGCCACCCGGGTCACCTCGTCCGCGAACGACGAGAGCTGGTCGACCATCGTGTTGACCGTCGACTTCAGCTCCAGGATCTCGCCCCGCGCGTCCACCGTGATCTTCTGCGACAGGTCACCCTTCGCCACCGCCGTCGAGACCTGGGCGATGTTGCGGACCTGGGCCGTCAGGTTCGACGCCATCGAGTTCACGTTGTCGGTCAGGTCGCGCCAGGTGCCGGCGACCCCACGCACCTGGGCCTGACCGCCGAGCTTGCCCTCGGTACCCACCTCGCGGGCCACCCGGGTCACCTCGTCGGCGAACGACGACAACTGGTCCACCATCGTGTTGACGGTCGACTTCAGCTCCAGGATCTCGCCCCGCGCGTCCACCGTGATCTTCTGGCTCAGGTCACCCTTCGCCACCGCCGTGGTCACCGAGGCGATGTTGCGGACCTGGCTGGTCAGGTTCGACGCCATCGAGTTCACGTTGTCCGTCAGGTCCCGCCACGTACCGCTGACGCCCTTGACCTGCGCCTGACCGCCCAGGTTGCCCTCGGTGCCCACCTCGCGGGCCACCCGGGTCACCTCGTCCGCGAACGACGAGAGCTGGTCGACCATCGTGTTGACGGTGTTCTTCAGCTCCAGGATCTCGCCCTGCGCGTCGACGGTGATCTTCTGCGACAGGTCGCCCTTCGCCACGGCCGTGGAGACCTGGGAGATGTTGCGGACCTGGCTGGTCAGGTTGCCGGCCAACTGGTTGACGTTCTCGGTGAGGTCACGCCAGGTGCCCGAGACGCCGCGCACCTGCGCCTGACCACCCAACTTGCCCTCGATGCCCACCTCGCGGGCCACCCGCGTGACCTCGTCGGCGAACGACGACAACTGGTCCACCATCGTGTTGACGGTGTCCTTCAGCTCCAGGATCTCGCCCTGCGCCGCCACGGTGATCTTCTGCGACAGGTCACCCCGCGCCACCGCCGTGGAGACCTGCGCGATGTTGCGGACCTGGGCGGTCAGGTTCGACGCCATCGAGTTGACGCTGTCGGTCAGGTCCTTCCAGGTGCCCGCCACGTTCGGCACCTCGGCCTGCCCGCCCAACTTGCCCTCGGTGCCCACCTCGCGGGCCACCCGGGTCACCTGCTCGGCGAAGAGCCGCAGCGTGTCCGTCAGGTAGTTCATCGTGGCGGCCAGCTCGGCCACCTCACCGCGCGCGCTGACCGTGATCTTCTGCGACAGGTCGCCCTTGGCCACCGCCGTCGCCACCTGCGAGATCGACCGCACCTGGCCCGTCAGGTTCGACGCCATGGTGTTCACCGAGTCGGTGAGGTCCTTCCACGTGCCGGCGACACCCCGCACGTCGGCCTGGCCGCCCAGCTTGCCCTCGGTGCCCACCTCACGGGCCACCCGGGTCACCTCGTTGGAGAACGACGACAACTGGTCGACCATCGTGTTGACCGTGCGCCCGATCCGCAGGTACTCACCGCGCAGCGGCCGACCGTCGATCTCCAACGCCATGTGCTGGGACAGGTCGCCGTCGGCGACCGCCACGATGACCCGGGCGATCTCGGTCGTCGGCCGGCCCAGGTCGTCGATCAGCGAGTTGATCGCCCGCTGCCCCTCCGCCCACGAGCCGTCCAGCCCCTCGTCATCGAGCCGCTCGGTGAGCCGACCGTCCCGGCCGACGATCCGGCTGATCCGCCGCAGGTCCAGGTACTGACGCTCCTGGACCGAGACCACCTCGTTGAAGGCGTCTGCCACCTCACCCGCCTTGCCGGCGCGACGGGGCAACCGGACCTTCAGATCACCGCGACGAACCCGTCGCAGCGCCTCGGTCAGCTCATCGAGAAGCGCATCCTGGTCGGGCGCGGACGGATCCGCGTACGACTGCTTCGCCGTGGTCATGATGCCTCGCTCACCTGGGGGGGTCCGTGCCCGTACAGACACACCGGCACCCCATATTGTGCCCGCGTCGGCCGTAGTGCCAGGGTGCGCGACCCGCCGATCGAACCCGGCGGCCCCCGGGATCCTCGCGGCGGTACCCAACCCGACACAGAAGTCGCCGAGTGGCGCTCGTCACGTCGGAGACACCGCGCTGCCCCCACCGATCACGGATCGGCTTGGCACCTGGCCGGGGAACGGTAGAGGATACGAGGGTGTCAGCCGAGGCGGGGCCCGCAACGGCCGGGGCCCGGAACGGGGCCGTCCGGCGTGTCCGTCTGCCCGCCGACCGCCGTACGCCCGCCGCCGCCCGCGCGGTCGTCCGCTCCGTCCTCACCGAGGCGCACCTCGACGACCTGGTCAACGAGGCGCTGCTGCTCACCACCGAGCTGACCACCAACGCCGTCGAGCACGCCGGCACCGAACTGGACATCGAGGTCGTGGCGGACGGTGTCGGGCTCTCCGTGACCGTCTCCGACTTCGCGCCCAGCTCGGGCAACGACGAGCTGACCGTCGGCGTCCGCAACGACACGGCCGAGATCGACGAGGTCTCCGAGCGAGGTCGCGGACTGCTGCTCGTCGACCACTTCGCCAGCCGCTGGGGCACTACGTACCTGCCGACCGGCAAGGGCGTCTGGTTCCGCCTGGACCGGCCCGGCGCCGAGCCGGGTGCCGGCGCCAGCGCCGGTGGCACGTCGGTGGCCGCCGGCACCGGGGCCGGCGACGGCTCGGCGCCGAGCGCGGGCGCGATGAGCGAACTCATGCAGACCGCCCCCGACATGTACGCGGACGACCCGCTGCCCGACTTCGCCGCCAGCCTGCTCAGCCGGGTCGCCGAGATGGTCGGCGCGGCCGGTGGGGCCGTCCGCCTCGACCGGGGCGACGGGCAGGGCCGCCAGTTGTTGGCACGCTTCGGCCGGCAGCCCCGCCCCGACAGCGAACTGCTCCGGGTGCCGCTGACCGTGCACCGCCCGTACGCCGGGGAGTTGGAGCTGGACGCCGCACCATCGGCGTACGCCCGCCCGTTGGCGGTGCTCACCGCGGAGCGGCTGTCGCTGCACCTGGAGAACGACCGGCTGCGCCGGGCGGACGTCCGTCGGCAGGCGTGGCTGACGTTCCTCGCCGAGGCGAGCGAGCTGCTGGCCCAGTCGCTGGACGTCGAGCTGACCATGGCGTTGATTCCCCAGTTGGTGGTGCCCCGCCTCGGCCAGTGGTGCGCCGTGCACACGACCGACGAGTGGGGCCGGCTGCGGCTGGCCGCGACCAGCCACGCCGACGAGTCGGTGCTGCCACAACTGCACCGGGTGCTGGCGGAGACCGGCCCGGATTCCATCCAGGCCCGGCTGCGGGAGGCGTCCCGGAGTGCGGCGCAGATCCCGCTCGGCGGCCCGATGGAGGGCTTCGCGGTTCCGCTGATCGCCCGCGGGCAGCGACTCGGCACTCTCGCGGTGGGCCGGCACCAACGGCACCGGCACGACCCGGACGAGGTGGCCGTCCTGGAGGACGTGGCCCGGCGGGCCGCGCTGGCGATCGAGAACGCCCGGATCCACGCCGAGCGCCGACGGGTGGCGCAGACGCTCCAGAAGTCCCTGCTGCCGCCCGTGCTGCCGGTGGTGGAGGGCATCGGCTTCGCCGCCGAGTACGTGCCCACCGGCGACGACGCCGAGGTGGGTGGCGACTTCTACGACGTGGTGCCGCTGCCGGACGGGCGCTGGCTCGTGGTGATCGGCGACGTGTCGGGCAAGGGCGTCCAGGCGGCGGCGGTCACCGGGCTCGTCCGGGACGTGATCCGGGTGCTGGTCGGCGACGGCAAGCCGCTGCCGGAGGCGCTGGCCCGGCTCAACGAGACGCTCGTCGAGCGGGGCGGCGGCCGGTACTGCACGTTGGCCCTGGCCGCGGTCGGGCCGGGCGACGGCGACCACCTCGACGTGTCGCTGCACCTGGCCGGGCACGACCGGCCGGTGCTGCTGGCCGGCGCGGGTGGCGCCCGGTTCGTCGGTGTCGGGGGCACGGCGCTGGGTCTGCTCGACACCATCACCTCACCGACGACGGAGATCACGCTCACCCCCGGCGACTCGCTGATCTTCTATACCGACGGGGTCACCGAGCGGCGGCACGGTCGGGAGCTGTTCGGCACCGACCGGCTGCGCGACGCGGCCGCGCCGCTGGCCGGCTACTCCGCCGACGTGGTCGCCGCGCGCCTGCGCGCCGCCGCCATCAACTTCTCGGTCGAGCCACCCCGGGACGACATCGCCGTCCTGGTGCTCCGCAACGACGCGGTCTGACCGGCGGCTCACCGGGCCGGCGTAGCGCCCGCGTGGGCTCGAAGGCCGTACCGGCCGGCCTCAGAGGCCGCCGGGGAGGCGGCCGGGGGCCAGGCGGCGATCCGGATCGAGGTGTTCCTTGGCCGCCTCCAACCGGGCCAGGCCGGCCAGCTCGCCCCACAGGTCGACGGCCTGTCGGACGGCGGCCGGGGCGGAGACGACCACGCAGCGGCCCTGCCGGGCCAGCAGCACCCCGCGGACGGCGGCCAGGATGGACGCCACCCGGTCGGGTGGCACCGCGCCGGGCAGGGCCGCGTGCACCACGCCCAGACCGGCCGAGCCCCGCACCGGCACGGGAGCGCCGGCCGCGTCGCGCAGCGCGTACACGGCGGCGTGCAGATCGCTGATCGGCACCTCAAGCCGTAGTGCCGTGTCGCCGGGCGCGAAGGGGTAACGACGCCACCACGGCGGTGCCGAGTGGGTCACGGTCGCCTCGCCGTGCAGCAGGCCGACCAGGCGTTCGGCGCGTTCGTTCACCTCGGCCGGGCCGCCTTCGAGCAGCACGACGAGGCTGCCCGCCCGGGAGGGGGCTCCGGACCGGCCGGACATCGACGGGTGGCGCTCGCGGGCGGTGGCGGACGGATGGCCCGGCGGGTACACGCTGCGTGGCCGGGGCAGGCCGCCGGGCAGGTCCAGCTCGATGGCCGCCGGGTCGAGGCGGGCGGCGAGGATCGACCGGATCAGCTCGTGGACCTCCAGCGGGGTCCACACCGGCCGGGACACCCAGAGCCGGCTGGCGGGCACCGGCTGCACCCGCAGGCTCGCCGAGACCAGCACGCCCAGCGCGCCCTGCGAACCACACAGCAGCCGGGCCAGGTCGAGCCCGGGCGCGCCGCCGCCGGCGCTGACCAGCTCACCGTCGGCGGCCAGATAGCGGACGCCGACGAGCTGGTCGCACGGGCTGCCGTGGCGGTGCCGCAGTGGACCGGTCTCCCCGGCGGCGAGCACCCCGCCAAGGGTCGCGCCGGGCGAGGGGGTGTCCATCGCGAGCCGCTGCCCGGTGCGTTCCAAAGTGGCCTGTACCGCCCGCAGTGGAGTGCCCGCGCCCACCTCGACCACCGGGGCGCCCACCGGCTCGTGGCCGATGCCGGCCAGCCGACCCGTGTCGAGCAGGATGTCGACCTGCGTCGGGGTGGCACCCCAGTCGATCTTCGTGCCGGCGCCCCGGGGAACCACCGTCAGATCGTGGACGGCGGCCAGTCGCAGCACCTCGGCCGCGGCGTGCGGCCCGCCGGGCACCGCTACCCAGCGGGCGGGCCGCCCGGCCACCTCGTCGGCCGAGCCGGCGAGTCGGGCGAACGGTGGACCGCAGATCGCGGTCAATCGCCGGGTGATCTCAAGGGCTCCGGACCGGCCGAGGGAACTCGCTGCTGCCGCCATGCCGGCTATCGTACATGTGTTCTAAAGACGGGGTAGGGATGTTCGGGATGCCGCTGGTCCGGCACGGAGGGTGAGTCGGCCGGTAACGTGGCCGCCGTGACCACCGAGACTGCCCCGCCCGCGGCGAAGCGGGTGCCCACCGAGCGCACCCACCATGGCGACACCGTCGTCGACGAGTACGCCTGGCTCGCCGCCAAGGACGACCCGGAGACGATCGCCTACCTGACCGCCGAGAACGCGTACACCGAGGAGCGCACCGCGCACCTGGCCGCCCTGCGCGCGGAGCTGTTCGAGGAGACCCGCCAGCGCACCCGCGAGACGGACCTGTCGGTACCCACCCGCAAGGGCGGGTACTGGTACTACACCCGCACGATCGAGGGCCAGCAGTACGGGGTGCACTGCCGGCGCGCGGTCCGCGACGGCGAGTCCGAGCCGCCGGTCAGCGCGGACGGCGCCCCGCTCGACGGCGAGGAGGTGCTGCTCGACGGCAACCTACTGGCCGAGGGGCACGACTTCTTCTCGCTGGGCGCGTTCGACGTCAGCCCGGACGGGCGTTGGCTGGCGTACTCGACGGACTTCTCCGGCGACGAGCGCTTCACCCTGCGCGTGAAGGACCTGAACACCGGCGAGCTGCTGCCCGACGAGGTGCCCGACACGTTCTACGGCACCGCCTGGTCGGCCGACGCGTCGGCGCTGTTCTACGTGACGGTCGACGACGCCTGGCGGCCGAACCGGGTCTGGCGGCACACCATCGGCTCCGCCGCGTCCGACGACGTGGTGGTGCACCAGGAGGACGACGAGCGGTTCTGGGTGGGCGTCGAGCTGACGCGGTCGGAGAAGTTCATCCTCATCGACATCCACAGCAAGATCACCAGCGAGGTGTTGGTGATCCCGGCCGGCAACCCCACCGGCGCTCCGGCCGTGATCGCGCCACGCCGGCAGGGCGTCGAGTACGCGGTGGAGCACCACGGCCACCGTTTCCTGATCCTGCACAACGATGGCGCGGAGGACTTCGCGCTGGCGTTCACCTCGGCGGACACGCCGGGCGACTGGGTGCCGCTGATCGAGCACACCCCGGGCACCCGCCTGGAGGCGGTGGACGCGTTCGCGAACCACCTGGTGGTGTCGCTGCGCACCGACGGGCTCACCGGCCTGCGGGTGCTGTCGGTCGGCAGCGACGACGCGTACGACATCGACTTCCCCGAGCCGCTCTACAGCGTGGGCCTGGACGCCAACCCGGAGTACCGCACCGGGCAGGTCCGCCTGCGCTACTCCTCGCTCGTCACGCCCGACTCGGTGTACGACTACGACCTGGTCACCCGGCAGATGGTGCTGCGCAAGCAGAAGCCGGTGCTGCCCGGGCCGGACGGCCGACCGTACGACCCGGCCGAATACGAGCAGCACCGCGACTGGGCGCTCGCCGACGACGGCACCCGGGTACCGATCTCGCTGGTCTGCCGGGTCGGCACGCCCCGGGACGGCTCGGCGCCCTGCGAGCTGTACGGCTACGGCTCGTACGAGGCCAGCATGGACCCGTGGTTCTCGGTGGCCCGACTGTCCCTGCTGGACCGGGGCGTGGTCTTCGCCGTGGCGCACACCCGGGGCGGCGGCGAGCTGGGCCGGCGCTGGTACGACCAGGGCAAGATGCTGGCCAAGAAGAACACCTTCACCGACTTCGTGGCCTGCGCCCGGCACCTGGTCAAGGCCGGTTGGACGGCCAGCGACCGGCTGGTGGCCCGGGGCGCCTCGGCCGGCGGCCTGCTGATGGGCGCGGTCGCCAACCTCGCCCCGGACGCCTTCACGGGGATCGTGGCGCAGGTGCCGTTCGTGGACGCGCTCACCTCGATCCTCGACCCGTCGCTGCCGCTGACGGTCACGGAGTGGGAGGAGTGGGGCAACCCCCTCGAGGACCCCGAGGTGTACGCGTACATGAAGTCATACACGCCGTACGAGAACGTCACGGCGGTGGACTACCCGGCGATCCTCGCGGTGACCAGCCTCAACGACACGCGGGTGCTCTACTCCGAGCCGGCGAAGTGGATCGCGCGGCTGCGGGCGACCGCACCGCAGGGCGACTACCTGCTCAAGACCGAGATGGGCGCCGGGCACGGCGGCCCGAGCGGTCGTTACGACGCCTGGCGCGAGGAGGCGTTCATCAACGCCTGGATCCTGGACCGCCTGGGCCGCGCCTGACGCTCGATCCCGGATGTGGTGGCCCAACGTGCCACCGCATCCGGGAAACAGCGGCTCACCGCTGGCCGGCGCCGACCAGCGCGGCGACCTCACCGGTACGCACCATGCGCTGCCAGCGCAGCCGGTTGCCGATCAGCGCCGTCACCACCGACTGCACCACCACCAGATACATCAGCTGTCGATAGATCACCTGCTGGAACGGCAGCGCCCACAGCGGTCCGTACCGCTCCCGGTCCAGGCGCAGCGCGTACCCGGCGGTGGCCGCCTGGAGCACGAGCAGACCGGCCCAGGCCAGAGCCAGGGTCGACCACGGCAGGAAGAACAGGCCGTACACGGCGAACACGTCGACGGCCGGCGCGGTCAGCGGCAACACGACCTGGAAGACCGTGAGGTACGGCAACCCGCGTCGGCCGAGCTTGCCGCCGCCGCCCGACTCGCGCAGCGCATGCCGGTGCTTCCACATCGCCTGCATCGTGCCGTAGCACCAGCGGTAGCGCTGCCGCCAGAGCTGGCGTAGCGACGAGGGCGCCTCGGTCCAGGCGATCGCGGACTCCTCGTACACCACCCGCCAGCCGGCCCGGAGGACCTTCATGGTCAGGTCGGTGTCCTCGGCCAGGGTGTCCGACGGCACGCCGCCCACCCGCAGCAGCACCTCACGCCGGAAGGCGCCGATCGCGCCGGGGATGGTCGGCATGCACTCCAGGACGTCGTACATCCGCCGGTCGAGGTTGAAGCCGATGACGTACTCCAGGTGCTGCCAGCGGCCGAGCAGGCGGCGACGGTTGGCGACCTTCGTGTTGCCGCTGATCGCGCCGACCGACGGATCGGCGAACCCCTGCACCAGCCGATACACGGTGTCCGGCTGGAAGACGGTATCCCCGTCCACCAGCACCAGCAGGTTCGCCCGGGCGGCCCGGATGCCGGTGTTCAGGGCCGCCGGCTTGCCGGCGTTGGCCTGCCGGATCACACGTACCCCGCGTAGCCGCATCCGCTCGACGATGCCGGCGGTGCCGTCGTCCGACCCGTCGTCGACCACGATCACCTCCAGTGCCGGGTACGCGCTGGCCATCAGCGAGCGGACCGTGGCGGCGATGTTCGCGGCCTCGTTGAACGCCGGCACGATCACCGACACCGGGGCGCGCACCTCCGGGCGGGTGTGCCGCTGGCGGCGTACCCGGCGCACGTGCCGCTGCGCGCAGACCACCTGCACCATCAGGCGAGCCACGCCGAGCACCAGGGCGACTGCCAGCAGCAGGTTCATCACCTGCGCCGACCAGTGTGCGGCGCGCTGGGTCCACCGCAGCGCCGTACCGCTGACGCGGCTACCGGCGCGGGCCGCGACCATCGACGGCGCGGCGTCGATGCCGGCGGAGACGGTGGTGAACCGGTAGCCCTGATCGGTCAGCGCCGGCAGCAGTCGGTCCAGCGCGGCCACCGTCTGCGCCCGGTCCCCACCGCCGTCGTGCATCAGCACCACCGCGCCGCGCCCCCGTTTCGGGGTGGCGGCCCGCGCGATCTGGTCGACGCCGGGGCGCTGCCAGTCCTTGGTGTCCTGATCGGCGAGGACCGCGACGTGCCCGACACCGGCTGCGGCGCGCAACGCGTCGTACTCCGGCCCGGTCAGCGCCGTCGGCACCGACGAGAACGGCGGCCTCAGGAGGGTTACCTCCCGACCGGTGGCTCCGGCGATCGCCTTGCGGGTCAGCGAGAGTTCGAGGTCACGACGCCACGGCGGTACCGCGGCAAGGTCCGCGTGGGTGAAGGTGTGCGACCCGATCTCGTGGCCCTCGGCGAGTATCCGTCGGACCAACTCCGGATGTTCGTTGACCCGGGCCCCGACCACGAAGAACGTGGCGTGCGCGCCGTGGCGGCGCAGCACGTCGAGCACCTGGGGAGTCCAGCGCGGGTCCGGCCCGTCGTCGAACGTCAGCGCGATGGTCCGAGCCGGCAGGGCCCGACTGACCGGCGCGTCCCCATCCAGCCGCAGCACCGGCCCACCCGTGCCGACGCCGGGAGGCACGCCCGCGCCGGAACCCTCGGCGGACGCCACCCCGGATCCACCGGCGATTCCGGTCACCAGGCCGTTCACGGTGAGCGCCGCGAGCAGCAGGAGCAGCCCGAGCAGGAGCAGAAGCCAGTGGGCCCGAGGGTCGCGCCGGGCCACATGTCGCGCCCTCGTCACTGTGGCTTACCCGGTGGCCGGCTCGGCTTCGCGGTGTTGCGGTGCTCGTCGCCTCGGCCCGGCTGGGCGCTGGCGGACGGTGCCACGGTGGCGGCGGGGGGCGGCGAGGATCGTCGCGCGCCGACGGTCGCCGTGGGGCCGGGGACCGGCGGCGACGTACGGGTCACCGGAGAGGGCCCGGTCGGACCGGTGGACGCCCGCGGCTGGTCGGCCCCGTCCACGCCGGCCTCCACCGGCCGGGGCGCCCGGCTGTCGTCGGACCAACCCGGCAGCGGCACGGAGGTGTCCATGAAGAGGCCTGCCGCGATCAGCCCAAGGCTCGTGAGCAGGCCGAGACCCATCGCGGTACCGGCGACGACGGTCAGCCGACGGCGGCGGCCGGTCCCGTCGACGAACACCGGCGGGGCAGCCCCGGGTTGGTCGTGCATCTGGCGTAACTCCCACCGTCGCCCGCGTCACGGACCGTCCGGCCCGTGACCGGGAACCCGATGGCCGGGCTCCCGATGCGGACAGCGGCACCGCCGGCGACGGTGTTACATCGCTCAGGCCGTCCGCAGCTCGTCCACCGCCGTGCTCACCCGCAGGAAGAGCAGGCCGACACCGACCGTCACCAGCACCGCCGCCAGGGCGCCGGCACCGAGCCAGGCCAGGTGCTCCAGAGGTACGGCGACAGTCCGCTCCTGCGCAGCGGTCTGCACGAGGCGGGTGTACTGGTCGCGGGTGGCCGGGTCGTCGCAGAGCGCCGCCGTGGCGTCGCACACCGTCGTCGACGATGCGCTCGTGGTGATGCTGGGGAAGAGTCCCCTACCGAGCAGCTCTCCGACGGTGAGCGCCAGCAGGATCGCCGGCACCGCGGGGGTGAGCGCCTGCCAGGCCACCGATCCGCTGAGCGTCGCGCGGGGCACGCCGGTGGCGACCAGCGCCGCGTACGCGCGTCGACGGGCCACGATTCCCTCGACCAGCGCGACGATCAGACCGCCCGCCGCGATCAGCACCGCGACGGCCACCGCGGCGTCGACCAGGTCCATGGTGGACAGGTAGAACGGGTTGGCGCCGCCGTCGTCCACCCCGGCGAGGCGGTTCTGCTCCCGTTCCAGCGCGTCCTGGGCGACGAAGTAGGCGCGCTGGGCCGCCGCCCCGGCACCGAAGATCATGGCGGCCAGCAAGGCGGCGAACGTCCGGCTGCCCGCCCACGGGTCGGCCATCAGCCGGCCCGCCGCGAGCAACGCCGACGGCCCGCGGGCATGTCGGCGCAGCAGACGCCCGCAGGTGTACGAGATCCAGCCGACGCCGAGGACCACCCCGATCATCGCGGCGAGCCCGCCCAGCAGGAAGAGCAGAGGCACCAGCCAGCCCCGCACCACCTCGTTCCCGTCGACCCACCGGAGCATCGGGCGCGTGGCCGCGAAGCAGGCCAGACCGAGGCCGATCAGCACCCCGGCCCACGGGCGTGGACCCCGCTCGCGGGCGGCCTTGCGACTGACCCCGAGCGGACTTGTCGTGACGGTACGCAGCATGAGGGCGGTGGCCAGCGCCGCGACCACCGGCAGGCCCAGCACCACGGCGACCAGCGCGCCGGTCGACGGCAGCACGTCGGTGGGCAGCGCCAGCCGGCCCTGGTCGTCGGGCCGGTGCAGCAGCTCGCGGCCGAGCAGGTAGACGCCCAGCCCGGCGAGGGTGCCGAGCAGGCTGGCCAGGCCGGTCTCCAGCACCGCCAGTCGGGTGACCTGACCGGGGGTCGCGCCGGCCAACCGGAGCGCGGCGAGTCGCCGATCTCGGGCGGGAGCGCCGAGCCGGGCGCACTGGCCGGCGAGTGCCAGCACCGGCACGGTCAGCATCAGCAGCGCGAACGCGGTCCCGCCGCGCAGTCCCGGTTCACGCAGCAGCGCGTTGCGGTACTGCTCGGACTCCGCCCAGACGTCGCCGGCCGGCTTCTGGATCGCGAGCACGGTGAGCGCCGCCAGCCCGGCCAGCGTCGCCAACAGGGCGCTGAGCGCGGTCAGCACGACGCGCGCCGTGTCGGTCCGGTTGCCGGCCAGCGCGAGCCGCACCAGCGTCGCCGGCCTCACCGTGCGCCGCCCGCCAACGGCACGTCCAGCCCCAGGCCGGTGTGGTCGATCAGGCCGTCGCGCAGCACGATCTCCCGATCGGCGTACGCGGCGATCCGCGGCTCGTGGGTGACCAGCACGACGGAGGTGCGCTGCTCACGTGCGAGCCGGACCAGTTGGGTGAGCACCTGCTCGCCGGTGAGCGTGTCGAGCGCGCCGGTCGGCTCGTCGGCGAAGAGCACCCGCGGCTCGGTGACCAGAGCCCGCGCCGTCGCGCACCGCTGCTGCTGACCGCCGGACATCTCGCCGGGTCGCAGGTCGGCCAGATCGGCCACCCCGAACCGCTCCAGCCAGGTGAGGGCGGCCGTCCGCGCTTCTCGCCGCCCCGTGCCGGCGAGGAGCAGGGGCAGCGCCACGTTCTCGGCCGCCGTCAGCTCGGCCACCAACTGCCCGAACTGGAACAGCACCCCGAACTCGGTACGCCGTAGCCGGGACCGGGCCGCCTCCGACCAGGTGTCGATCCGGTGGCCGCGCCAGGTGACCTCCCCCGCGTCGGGCCGGAGGATCCCGGCCAGGCAGTGCAGCAGGGTCGACTTGCCGCAGCCACTCGGCCCGGTGACGGCGACGATCTCGCCCTCGGCCACGTCGAGCGTCACACCGCGCAGGGCGGGCGTCGGGCCGTACGCCCGAACCACGCCGCGAGCCTGGAGTTGCGTCACGCGTGCACCTCCCGGTGCCAGTCGGCGACCCGGCCCAGCGTGGTGTGCAGCCACCGCAGGTCGGCGTCGAGATGGGCGATCGCGAAGTCGGCCGCGACCACGTCGTTGAGGGTGGCGGCCGGGTCGGTCTTGACCGCCGTCAGCTCCCGCAGCCGCGCGGTGTGCGCGGCGCGCTGGGCGACCAGGTACGACCGTGCCCGGTCGACGTCGGCGACCAGCAGCGCCACGACGACCTTGGCGAAGAGCGTGCTGGCCACGTACGGCATCGGCGACTCCACCGTGGACAGCCAGCGATCCAGGGCGGAGCGACCCTCGTCGGTCAGCGCGTACGCCGTGCGGTCCGGCCCGGAGGCGCGGTCCTGACCGGCGGTGGCCACCAGACCGTCCCGTTCGAGTCGACCGAGGGTCGCGTAGACCTGCCCGAAGGCCAATGGTCGAGCCCGGGGCAGCCGCTGGTCATGCGCACGCTTGAGCTCGTACCCGTGCCGACTCCCCCCAGCCAGCAACCCAAGCAGAACATGCGGCGTAGACACCGCCCCACTATTCACCCAGCGAATACCCCAGTCAACACCCGCCCCGCCCCCTCACCCCGCCCCTCCCCACACCCCCTCACCCCCACCCCCTTCACCCGCGTGATCAAGAGGTTTGCGTCATTGACAGGGCGAAATTTGACGCAAACCTCTTGATCACCGGAGCAGAGAGGGGGCCGGAGGGCCGGAGGGGCCGGGGTGTGGGGGGTTTTAGTGGCGGCGGAGGACTACTACGGCTACGTCGTCCTGGATCTTTTCGGGGGCCAGTTCGACCAGGAGGCGGGCGCAGAAGTCGTCCAGGTTCTCGTCCACTGTGGCCGACACCGCGGCCAGCGCGGCCAGCCCCTCATCGATGGTGGCGTCCCGGCGCTCAATCAGCCCGTCGGTGTAGAACACCAGCGTGGCACCGGTCGGCAGGACGAACTCCAGGTCGGCCGGTCGGGGCGCACGGACGCCGAGCAGGGGTGCCGAGTGCTGCACGAACTCGACCTTGCCGTCGCGGTGCAGCAGCGGCGGCAGGTGGCCGGCGCTGGCCAGCCGGACCCGGCCGCTCGGCGGGTGCAGCAGCAGGACGCAGAGTGTGGCCAGCTCGTCCGGCAGCAGGGTACGCATCAGCTCGTTGACCCGGTGCAGGATCTCACCGGGCTGGTGCCCCTCGACGGCGTACGCCCGTACCGCGTGCCGCAGCTCGGCCATCACGGTGGCCGCGTGCAGCGAGTGGCCGGCCACGTCCCCGATCGCGAGCAGGAGGTGCCCGTCGAGCATCACCAGCTCGTAGAAGTCGCCGCCCACCTCCGTCTGTGCGCTCGCGGGCTCGTAGCGCACCGCGAGGTCCAGTCCGACGACCGTGGGCAGGCTGCGCGGGAGCAGGCTGCGTTGGAGTGTGACGGCGATCCGGTGCTCCTCGTCGAAGGAGCGCTGGGCCTCGACGGCCGCCGCCACGGCCTGGGCGAGCTGCACGAGCACCGGCGTCCGGGCGGTCTGGGTGGCGGTGGGTACGACCACGTAGAGCGGCGCGCGGTCCTCCCGCAGCCGGGCCGCGGCCACGGTCACCGTGTCGTCCGGGGGCCAGGTGAGCAGGCCCCAGTTCTCCGGAGGCTCCACCCGCACGGTGGCGCCGGTGGGCACTCCGGTGTCGTCGACGATCCACGGCACGATGGCGGCGTCCGCGCCAGGGCCGGCGCAGACGCCGGCGATGCAATCACCGTCGAACGTCTCGGCGATCACGGCGGCTGGGCTCTTGAAGATCTGTGCGGCCCCCGCCGCGGCGACCTCGAGCAGCCGCGCGAAGGTCGACGCGGCGTGGACCGCGACGGTGGTGTCGGCGAGGCCGAGCAGCCGCTCGGCGAGCAGTTCGGCACGCTGCCGGGCCTGGTAGTAGCGCAGCACCGCCCGGGTGGTGGCGATCAGCTCCTCCGGCTCGATCGGCTCGGCCACGTACGCGTCCGCCCCTCGGGTCAGGCCCTGGGCGCGGTCGGCGACGTCCACGGCGTGCGCGGAGACGTGGATCACCGGCATCGCCGGATGCGCCGCCTTGATCCGCTCGCACACCTCGTAGCCGCTCAGGTCGGGCAGCCGGACGTCCAGCACCACCAGATCGATCCGCTCCGTGTCGACCCGGGCCAGCGCCTCGGTGCCGTTCTCCGACTCGAACACGGTGTACCCGGCCCGGCTGAGCCAACTGACCAGCAGGTAACGCTTGGTACGGCTGTCATCGACCACCAGGACGGTCGTCGGCCCGGCGTCCACCGTCACGCTCCGCCGGTGGGCAGTGAGACGGTGAAGGTGCTGCCCCGGCCGGTCTCGCTGACCAGCTCCAATGTGCCGCCGAGCAGCGTCACCAGCCGCCGGGCGTACGGCAGGCCGAGGCCGGTGCCGCCGACCCGGGTCGCGCCGGGCACCTGGTAGAACTCCTCGAAGATCCGATCGTGCAGCTCGGGGGGAATGCCCGGGCCGGTGTCAGTGACCTCGAAGCGCCACCGGTCGTCGCTGCGTCGGGCGCGCAGCCGCACCTCGCCGCGCTCGGTGAACTTCAGCGCGTTGTGCAGCAGGTTGCGCAGCACCTGGCCGAGCAGCACCTCGTCGGTGCGCAGCACGGCCGGCGCGGTCGGCTCCTCCACCGTCAGCTCCACCCCGGGCCGGGTGGCCAGTGCCCGCATGGTGCCGCGCAGTTGACCGAAGACCGGCCGCAGGTCCACGTCCGCCCAGTCCGGCTCGATCCGGCCCGATTCGGCCTTGGCGAGGTCCAGCAGTTCGTTGACCAGACCGAGCAGATCCTCCGCCGAGGAGCGGATGAGGCCGACCTGACGGACCTGTTCGGTGGTGAGGGGGTCGGACGAGGAGTCCGCGAGCAGGCGTCCCAGCCCGATGATCGCGGTCACCGGGGCGCGCAGCTCGTGGCTCACGTTCGCCAGGAACCGGCTCTTCGATTCACTCGCGGCACGCAGTTGGGCCGATTTCTCGTCCAGCTCGGCGTAGAGGGCGACGACTCCCCGGTTGGTCTCCTCCAGCTCCTCGGTGAGCTGGTTGTAGAGCGCCAGCACGCCACGGTTGGTCTCGGCCAGTTCCTCGTTCAGTACGGCCAGCTCGTCGCGCTGGCTGCGCACCTCGTCGAGGGCCGCGATGAGCTGGCCGTTCTGCACGGTCAGTTCGTCCAGCGCGCTGCCCGGCGCGATGCGACCGAGTTCGGCACGGAACTCGGTCAGCCGCTCCGGGGTCGGGATCGGCGCGCTCGCCGGGACTCTGCGGGACATCCTTACGACCGTAACCCCCTCGGCGGTCGTGACGCTCAAGGTGTCGACCAGGCGGGACACCGCACCGGACTGCGGCTCGTACCGGCCGTCGGGCAGCGGCCCCACCGGCGCCAGGTCGGCGCGCAGGTGGAAGCGACCGTCGGGCCCTGCGTCGATGTGGAAGGTGACGTCCGCGCCGCCGGTCAGCCGCAGCAGGTCCCGGGCGACCTCACTGAGAGCCGTGGCGATCCGCACCTGGTCCTGGTGTTCGAGGCCGACCACGCCGGCCACCTCGCGGCCACGCTGGCGGATGACGAAGATGTCCTGTTCGACGCGGAGCGCCATCTGTAGCAGCGGCGCCGAGGCCGGATCAACGCTCATGCCCGGACCTCGCCACCAGGACGCAGGCGTCGTCGCGCCGCGTTCCGGCGTCGCGCAGCAGGGTTGCCGCCAGCACCAGCGGGGACCGTTCGACGAGGCCCGGATAGTCGGCCAACCGCCAGCGGTCGACGACGCCGTCGCTGTGCATGACGAGCAGGGAGCCGGGCCCGAACGGGTAGTCGTAGCCGCGTACCGTCGGGCGCTGGTGGCCGGCGATGCCGGGCAGCGACACGAGCCCGCGGCGTTGGCCGTCACCATCGACGATCATGCCGGAGATGTTGCCCAGGCCGGCGTAGTGCAGCACGCCATCCGCCAGTTCGGCGACCGCGAGCGCGGCGCCACGGGTGTGCGACATGCCGCGGTGCAGGTGGCTCACCACCGTCGCGGGCGGGCCGGCCGGAGCGTTACGGAAGGCGGCGAGCGCGGCCTCGGTGGCGGCGGCGGCCAGCGGGCCGTGCCCGAGACCGTCGCTGACGAGCACCTGGTGCCGGCCGTCGGCGAGCCGGACGGCGTACCCGTCACCGCTGACCGTCTCGCCGGTGATGGGACGGGTAAGGGCACCGGCCCAGGACGGTTTCGCGGGTTCGGCCGGCCAGACCTGGACGGCGAAGACGGTCCCCTTGCCGGGCAGGGAGTAGCCGTCGAACCAGCTCGCCTGCCGGACGATGGCGCCGAGGCCGATGCCGAGCGTGCCCGTGGTGGAGTGCCCGTCCCGGGAGGAGACGGTGAGGTCGGCCATGCCGGGCCCGGAGTCGATGGCGACCATCTCCACGCCGGCCTGCCCGGCGCGGCGGACCGGCCGTAGCAGCAGGACGCCGTCGTCGGCATGCTTGACGAGGTTGCTGGTCAGTTCGGCGGCCACGATGGCCAGGTCCGCGATGCGGGCCGCACCCATCCCGATCTGCTCGCCGAGGCGTTCGGCGGCGCGTCGTACGGCGCTGGCGGTACTGCCCGCCTCCACCCGGAACCAGATGCCGCTGTCGGTGACCAGGTCCCCGTTCACCGGGCCCACTTGGTGACCGTGATCCGGGTGCCGGTCTCGGCCGATGTCTCGATCTCGAACTCGTCGACCAGACGGCGGGACCCGCTGAGGCCGAGGCCGAGGCCGCCGCCGGTGGTGTACCCGTCGGTCAGGGCCAGGTCGAGGTCGGCGATGCCGGGGCCGGAGTCGGCGAAGACGATCCGGAGGCCCTTGCGTCGGCCGTTGTCCACGGTCGCCACCTCGACGGTGCCGCCGCCGCCGTACACCAGGGTGTTGCGGGCCAGCTCGCTCGCGGCCGTGACCACCTTCGTCTGGTCGACCAGCGACAGCTTCACGGCGACCGCCACCGACCGGACCAGTTGCCGGACGCGTACCACGTCCTCGTCGCTGCGGACCGACTGCGCCTGCGGGTGGCCCAGGTCGATGCCCGTGGTCACGGCGTGGCCGTCTCGGCGTCCGGATCGTCGTCGAGCTGGTAGTCGAGCTCGTCGGCGTTGGCCGCCGCGATCAGCTCCATGCCGCGCTCGACGTTCAGCGCGGTACGGATGCCGTTCAGCGACAGCCCCAGTTCGACAAGTGTGATGGCGACGGCGGGGCGCATGCCGACCACCACCGTCTCGGCGTCGAGGACCTTCGAGATCGACGCGATGGCGGAGAGCATCCGGCCGACGAACGAGTCGACGATGTCCAGCGCGGTGATGTCGATGATGACGCCGTGGCAGCCGGTGGCCACGATCCGCTCGGCGAGATCGTCCTGGAGCTGGAGTGCCGTC
The DNA here is from genome assembly GCF_049841635.1 of Micromonospora sp. DT44. NCBI lineage: Bacteria > Bacillati > Actinomycetota > Actinomycetes > Micromonosporales > Micromonosporaceae > Micromonospora > Micromonospora sp. DT44. The sequence goes on from NZ_JBNCKS010000004.1 coordinate 157,601, forward strand.
TGGTCGGACATGTCGAGCTGGATGGAGACGAGCAGGATGTCACCGATCTTGAGGATCGGTACGCGTTCCATCAGGCGTCCCTGCGGGACTGGCGACGGGCGGCCTCGAGCCCGGTGAGCCGCAGCACGTGGCGCAGCGCGTCGGCGAGGCTGGCCTTGGTGGCGATGTCGCCGAACTCGATGCCGAGCGCCACGATGGTCTGCGCGATCTGCGGCCGGATGCCGGAGATGATGCAGTCGGCACCCATCAGCCGGGCGGCCACGACGGTCTTCAGGATGTGCTGGGCGACCTGGGTGTCCACGGCGGGAACACCGGTGATGTCGATGATCGCGTACGGGGAGCCGGTGTCGACCAGGGTCTGCAGCAGCCGCTCCATGACCACCTGGGCCCGGGCGGAGTCCAGGGTGCCGACCAGCGGGACGGCGACGACGCCCTCCCACAGCTTCACCACCGGGGTGGAGAGTTCGAGCAACTGCTCGGCCTGGTCGGCGATGAGGCTCTCGCGGGTGCGCACGAAGCTCTCGAAGGTGAACAGGCCCAACTCGTCGACCAGCTTGGAGTAGGCGACGAAGTCGTGCAGCGCGTTGGCGGCCGCGGACTCCTGGAGCAGTTCGGCCAGCACGGCCTTGAGCGCGAAGACGCTGATCGTCGTCTCGGTGGCGGAGAAGCCCTGCCGGGCCCTGCCCCGGGACAGCTCGGAGAGCGTGGCGCGCAGTTCGCCCGCGCTCTCGGCGGACAGGTCGAAGCTGCCCTGCTTGGCGACGCCGATGATGGCCTGGTACAGGTCCTCGACCTGCCGGCGCAGCTCGGCGTGGCTCAGCCGGCCCCGCAGTGAGCCGGCGACGATATCGGTCCACCGCTGCGTAATCTGCTCGGCGTGGCTGCCCAACAGCGCGGCGAGCCGACCACTTTCCTCGGCGTTCAACGCCATCGTGAAAACCCCCCTCGACCTGGACCGGCCGGACTCTATCACCGGGGCCTGCACAACTACTTGCTCCGTAGCAATGGAATGACGATGGCCACCGGATGACGGCTCCCGTTCAGCGTGCGACCCCGGTCGTGGGATACCGTTCCCCCGATAACAGGAGGTCTGGCGAATGTCCCTGACGGTGCACACGGAACAACGCGGCGACGTGGTCGTCGTGTCGGTCGCGGGCGAGCTGGACATGGCAACCGCACCGCAGTTGCAGGACCAGATCACCGACCTGCTCGACAAGGGCCGCAACCGGCTGGTGTTCGACCTGGCGGACGTCTCGTTCTGCGACTCGACCGGTCTGTCGGTGTTCGTTCGCGCCAAGAACAGCTGTGACGAGGCCGGCGGTGTGGTGCGGCTGGCCGCTCCGCAGCGTGGCGTGCTGCGCATCCTCGAGGTGAGCGGGCTCGTCGAGGTGCTGCACACCTATCCGACGGTGGACGAGGCCGTCGCCGGCGAACCGACACCGGCGTCCTCCTGACCGCTGTTTCGACCTACTCGTCCTCGACGTAGCGGGGACGGGCGATTGCCATGCCCGCCGCCGTCTGCACGGCGAGCGCGGCCAGCAGGAATCCGATCGGCGCCGTCCAGCCGCCGGTGATCTCGTAGAGGATGCCGACCGACAGCGGGCCGAGGGCGGCGATCACGTACCCGGTGCTCTGGGCGAAGGCCGAGAGCGCGACGGTCCCGTCGGCGGTACGCGCGCGCAGACCGATCGTCGTGAGGATCAGCGGGAACGCGCCCTGGCCGAGCGCCAGCAGGGTCACCCAGAGCAGCGCGGCGCCGTGCGGTGCCAGCGCCAGCCCCAGGTAGGCCAGCGCCGACGCGCCGGTCAGGCCGAACACCAGCGGGCGCAGGGTGGCGAGCCGGCCGGCGAGGGTGGGCATCAGCAGCGCGATCGGCACGCCGAGCGCGGTCACCCCGGCGAGCAGCAGCCCGGCCGCCTCGGGCCGGTAGCCGGCGTCGCGGAACAGTTGCGCCAGCCAACCCATGATCGCGTACCCGCTGAGCGACTGCGCCCCGAAGTAGATCGCCATGGCCCAACCCAGCCGGGTCCGCGCCGGCCGGACCCGCGCGGCGACGGCCGCCGTCGAGGTCGCGCGCCGCGCGCCCCTGCGGGTCCGCAGCGCCAGCGGCACCCACGGGAGTACGGCCACCGCGGCCAGCCCGGCCCAGACGCCCAGCCCGGCCCGCCAGGACCCGAAGGCGTGCGCGATCGGCACGGCGCTGGCCGCGGCCACCGTCGTGCCGAGGGTCAACGCCATGGTGTACGCCCCGGTGACGAGGCCGGTCCGGTGGCCGAAGTGCTGCTTGACGAGCATGGGCAGCAGGATGTTGGCGACGGCGATGCCGGCCAGTGCCAACGCGCTGGTGAGCACGAAGATCCAGGCCGAGTCGGTGGCGGCCCGGAGCACCTGGCCGACGGCCAGGACGATCATGGCGACCACCAGTACCCGCGCCGGGGCGACCCGGCGGACCAGCCACGGAGTGAGCGCGCCGAGGCCGGCGAACGCGATGGTCGGCAGGGTGGTGACCAGCCCGGCCATGACGCCGGAGAGCCCCAACCCGGCGCGGATCTCGTCGAGCAGGGCGCCGAGGCTGGTGACCGCCATGCGCAGGTTCAGCGCGACCAGCAGCATCCCGACCAGCACCAGCGCGCCACCGGTCACCGGGTGCGTCCGCCGGGTCGCGGGTTCGCGCGTCGGGTGGGTGTCGACGACGGGTGTGGGCAGGGCCGGAGCGGCGGCGGCTGGCGGGGTCATGACCTCTAACCTACAATCATGGGATGAATTTGGGCCCGGTGATGTAACCAGTGCCACCGTCGGTCGATTCCCCCGCCGCGCAGCGAGCCGTGCCTCCCCGGGGGCACCGCGTCCGCCAGACCATCGAGCAGCTCCGGGCCCGGATCCTCGGCGGTGAGTGGCCGGTGGGCGGCCGCATCCCCACCGAGCCACAGTTGGTCGCCGCGCTGGGCGTCGGGCGCAACACGGTCCGCGAGGCCGTCCGCGCCCTCGTGCACGCCGGGGTGCTGGAGTGCCGGCAGGGCTCCGGCACCTACGTGGTGTCCACCGACGAACTGGCCCCGGTGGTGGCCCGTCGACTGGGCGACGACCGGATGACCGAGGTCATCGAGGTGCGCCGCGCCTTCGAGGTGGAGGCGGCCCGACTCGCCGCGCTGAGGCGTACACCGCAGGACCTGGCGGCGCTCGACGGCGCGCTCGCCGACCGCGAGGCGGCCTGGCGCGGCGGCCGGGTCGACGCGTTCGTGGAGGCCGACGCGGCGCTGCACGTCGCGGTGGTCGCCGCCGCGCACAACGCGATGCTCGCCGAGCTGTACGCCTCCTTCGGCGCCGCCCTGCGCAGCACCGTCGCCCAGGCGATGGGGGGCGCGCTCACGCCCGAGCGCTACGTCGACCACACCCGGCTGGTCGAGGCGATCCGGGCGGGCGACGCGGGCCGGGCGGCGATCGAGGCCGGCGCTTTTCTGGAGTCCGCCGACGGGGCATAGGTTGTCCGCGACGGAAAACCGGACACCTCGGGAGTACGGATGCTCAAGGGCTTCAAAGATTTCATCATGCGCGGCAACGTCGTCGACCTGGCGGTCGGTGTCGTCATCGGCGCCGCGTTCACGGGCGTGGTCACCCAGCTCACCAAGTCGTTCCTCGACCCGCTGATCCGGGTCTTCGTGCTGCTCATCACCGGCAGCGACAAGGGCCTGGCCGGCACCGCGCCGACGTTCCGTGGCATCCCGTTCGACTGGATCGCCTTCCTCAACGCGGTGATCACGTTCCTGCTCACCGCTGCGGCGCTCTACTTCCTGGTCGTCTACCCGATGAACCGGCTGGCCGAGCGGCGCAAGCGGGGCGAGGAGCCGCCGCCCTCGGCCCCGAGCGAGGAGGTCAAGCTGCTCACGGAGATCCGGGACGCCCTGGTCTCCGCCGGTCACACGACCCCGGGCCAGCAGCGCGGGGCGCTGGACGACGTGCTGGGCCGCCGGACGGAACCGCCGACGCAGCGCTGACCCACACGGATGCACATCGGCCCCTGCGGGATTCCCGCAGGGGCCGCATCTTCTCGTACGTGTGTTCGATAGAGTCCGGCCATGGAGCAGCGGAAGCACTGGTGGAACGGGAAGTGGGGGCGGCTGGCCCGGCGGGACGTCTTCCTCCGGGTGGACGCCGATCGGTGGCACGTCGAGCAGCGGGCCGGCGGCGCCGAGGGCATTTCCCGGTTCTACGAGTACGGCAGCGCGGACGAGGCCGAGGAGACCGTCCGGGCGCTGCTCGACGGCACGGACACCTGGCGGGAGCTGTCCCCGCGCCCACCGGGCGGCTGGACCCTCCCGAACGGCTGAGCGCGCGCCTTACGAGGCGGCGTTTAGTGGCGTGCCGCCTCGGGAACCGCTGAGAGATGGACCAGCAGGACGAGCAGCAGGCGACCATCTCGCGAATCACCACCGGGATGCCGGTGGTCGACGTCGCCGGCACCGAGATCGGCACCGTGGACCTCGTCCAGCGGGGCGATCCGAACGCGGTGACCGTGCAGACACCGACCGCCGACCCGGGCAGCAGCCTGGACGAGCTGATCGAGGCGACGGCGGTCGAGGAGCCGGACGTGCCGGCCGACCTGGCGGCACGTCTGCTGCACACCGGCTACCTGAAGGTTTCCACCGAGTCGGCCGACGGGGCCGTGTACGTCCCGGCCGACCGGATCGGCTCGGTGGCCGACGGCCGGGTCCTCCTCGCCGTGGGCATGGCCGACCTCCCCCGCGAGGAGTAACGGCCTGATCGACTCGACTTCACGCAAACAGCGGCATCACCGCACCCCGGACACCCCGCCTTTCAAGAACCCGAGTGGATCAAGCCGGGAGTGCGCTGTGCCTCTGGCGCGGGCGGGACGGGCGCGGGCGGGCGGCGACGAAAGAGCAGCAGCATCAGACAGCCGGCGACCAGCCCCCAGAACGCGCCTCCCACACCGACCAGCGTCACGCCCGAGGCGGTCACCACGAAGGTGACCACGGCCGCCTCCCGGCCCTCGGGGTCGGTCACCGCCGCCGCGAGCGCGGTGGCGAGCGCGCCCAGCAGGGCCAACCCCGCGACGGCCTCGATGAGGATCGGCGGCGCGACCGCGACCAGGGCCGTGGCGACGCCCGCGCCCAGCCCGAGCAGGGCGAGCCCGACGCCGGCGGTGACCGAGGCGACCCACCTACGCTCCGGGTCCGGATGCGCGTCGGGGCCGGCGGCCAGCGCCGCGGTGATCGCCGCGAGGTTCACGGCGTGTCCGCCGGCGGGGGCGGCCAGCAGGCTGGCGAGCCCGGTGGCGCGTAGGGCGGCGCCGAACGGCGGACGGTAGCCGTAGCCGACCAGCACCGCCATGCCCGGTACGTTCTGCGCCGCCATCGTGACCAGGAACAGCGGAAGGGCCAACCCGATCAGCCCGGACACGTTCCAGGCCGGCACGGTCAGGGTGACCGACGGGATCAGCGCGGTGCCGCTGAGCCCGGCCGGGGGCGCGGTCAGCGCGAGCGCCACCACCGCCACCAGCAGCGCCCCGGGCACCGCCCAGCGGCGGGCGAACCGGTGCAGCAGCAGCCAGCCGGCCACCACCGGACCGGCCACCAGGGGCAGCTCGACGAGCGCCCGGACCGGTGCGGTGCACAGGGGCAGCAGCACTCCGGCGAGCATCGCGCCGGCCACCGGCTTGGGGATGGCGGCCACCGCCCGGCTCAGCGGCGGGAAGAGACCGGCCGCGACGATCAGCAGCCCGGAGACGAGGAACGCGCCCACCGCGACCGGCCAGCCTCCGGGCGGCGGCCCGGTCGCCACCAGCAACGCCGCGCCCGGCGTCGACCAGGCCACGCTCATCGGGATGCGGTGCCGCCAACCCAGCCAGGCGGCGGCGAGCCCGCACGCCACGCAGAGGGCGAGCAGGCCGGAGGCGGCTTGCGCGTCCGACGCGCCGACGGCCCGGAGCCCGGCCAGGACGACGGTGAACGAGCTGGCGAAGCCGACCAGCGCGGTCACCACGCCGGCCAGCACCGGTTGCGCGCGTCCACCCATGTCACCACCCCCGGAGCGTTCCGTTTACGGAACGACAGTGTGTAGCACCATAGTCGGATGCCGCAGCCACCACCAGCGGGCCGTCCCGGCCTCGACGTGGACCCCGCCGTCGTCGGTCAGCGCGTACGCGCCCTGCGCGAGGAGCGCGGGATCTCGCTGTCCACACTGGCCCGGCTCGCCGGCATCGGGAAGGCGACCCTCTCCGGCCTGGAACACGGCACCCGCAACCCGACCCTGGAGACGCTCTGGGCGGTCACGGCGCAGCTCGGCGTACCGTTCACCGCCCTGCTGGCCGACCCGACCCCCGGGCCCGTCGTGCACGGCGCCGCCGTCACCGCCACCCTGCTGGAGGTGTTCACCGACACCGACGCGACCTACGAGCTGTACCGGATGCGCGTCACACCGGGCGTCGTGCAGACGTCCCCCGCCCACCAGCCGGGCGTCACCGAACACATCACCGTCTTCGGCGGAGTGCTGCGGGCCGGCCCGGCCGACGCGCCACTGACCGCCCCGGCCGGCGGTCACCTCCGCTGGGTCTCGGACGTGCCGCACACGTACGCGGCCGTGGGCGACGAGGAGGTCGCCGCGAGCCTGCTGCTCCGCTACCCCCGTCGCTGAACCCGGCTCAGTCCACCGGCGCGGGGACCGGCAGACGCCGGCGTACCGCCCAGAGCGCCACCTCGGTCCGCGACGCCGAGCCGGTCTTGCGCAGCAGGTTCGACACGTGCACGGTGACCGTCCGCACCGAGATGCCGAGCGCCTTCGCGACCTGCTTGTTCGACATACCGCTGACCAGGCAGCCCAGCACCTCGACCTCCCGGGCGGTCAACTCCACGTCGACCGCCTCGACCGGGCCGAGGGGCGTACGCGGCCCGGGCAACCGTCGCAGCAACGCGTCCGGCCCCTCCCCGGCGTACGCGGCCAGCAGTTCGGTCAACGCGTACGGATTGCCGCCGGTGTGTCGCCAGACCGAGGTGACCAGCCGGTCGGACGGCGGCGAACCCTCGTACACCTGGGTCAGCACCTCGGCGACCTCGGCCGGGCGCAGCGGACCCAGATGCTGGCGGACGACGCCGCGTACCCCGCAGAGGCGGGCCAACGCGCGGCGGGTGAGGTCCGGGGCCACCGCGTCGGCGGCCAGCCGGCTGGCGACGATCAGCAGCGCCGGCAGCTCGGCCACGGTGGCCAGCTCACCGACCAGGTTGACGCTGGCCGGGTCGAGCGCGTGCAGGTCGTCCACGACCAGCACCGCCGGGCCGGCGCCGACCAGCAACTGGACGGTACGGACGGCGAGGCGCAGCAGGGTGCCCGGCGCGTACCGCTCGCGCGGCGCGGTGGGCTGCTGGGCGAGCCACGCCAGCGCGTCCGGCGGCAGGGCGAGCGAGCCGGTGTCGCGGCCGGTGAGCACCGCCGCCAACCAGTCGTACGGGGCCGGACCGTACACCCGGGCGGCCCCCGAGAGCACCACGGACGGACGCGGCGTGAGGGCGTCCACCGCGGCGGCGACCAGCAGACTCTTGCCCACGCCGGCCGCGCCGGTGAGCACCGCGACGGTCGGCGCGCGACGGTCGGCGGCTGCCACGGACGACCACGCCCGGTCGAGCTCGGCGAGCTCGCCGGCGCGTCCGACCATGGACACCGGCATCATTTCTCAACCCTACGCAGTAGTGCGTAGAGACGAAGGCGGGGTGTTCTTGGCAAGCTGACACCATGACGCTGATCCTCCGCTCGGCCATCCTCAACGACATCGGCCTGGTCCGCACCAACAACGAGGACTCCGCCCTCGCCGGTGACCGCCTGATCGCCGTCGCCGACGGCATGGGTGGCCTGCCCGCGGGCGAGGTGGCGAGCGAGATCGTGATCCGGATCCTGGACGAGCTGACGCCACCCACCGAACCGGACGCGGCCGCTGACGCCCTGCGTGCCGTGGTCAGCACCGCCAACCAGCGCATCCACGCCGCGATCACCGTGGACCCGGCGCGGGAGGGGATGGGCACCACGCTCACCGCCGCGCTGTTGGCCGGCGAGACGCTGGTGCTGGCCCAGGTGGGTGACTCCCGCTGCTATCTGCTGCGCGACGGGGAGCTGACCCAGCTCACCCGGGACGACACGTTCGTGCAGGCGCTCGTCGACCAGGGCACCCTCTCCCCCGACCAGGCCCGGCACCACCCGCAGCGCTCCCTGGTGACCCGGGCCGTGCAGGGCGCGGACACCCCGCCGGCGGTCGGCGTGCTCACCGTGGTCCCCGGCGACCGGCTGCTGCTGTGCAGCGACGGGCTCTCCGACTACGTCGAGGAGAACGACATCGCGGCGGCGCTGGGCATGTACTCCGACCGCCAGCAGTGCGGCGAGCAGTTGGTGAAGCTGGCCCACCATGCCGGCGCTCCGGACAATGTGACGGTCGTCGTCTCGGACGTCACCACCCGCTGATCGATTCGGCCCGCTCGACGGTCCCACGACGGGCCGCCCGACCGGGTCCGGTCGCCTCAACTAGGTGGTTGTGCCATCTAGGTTGCGGCGCTAGTGTCCCGGCTGTGGATTCGGACCGGCGCGGGCAGTGGCTACGGGGGGTGCTCGACATCTGCGTCCTGGCCCTGTTGGCCGAACGCGAGTCCTACGGCTACCAACTCGCCCAGGCGCTCGACGCGGCGGGCGTCGGGCCGATCCAGGGCGGCACGCTCTACCCCGTCCTGCTGCGCCTGCAGAAGACCGGTCTGGTGACCGCCCAGTGGCGGGAGGGCACCGCCGGCCCGGCCCGCAAGTACTACCGGCTCACCGACGACGGGCAGGCGGCGCTGCGCGAAGGCGGCAGCGCCTGGCTCACCTTCGTGCGGCCGGTGAACGACATCGTCACGAAGGGGGTTGCCGGGTGAACGCCAACGACTGGCTCCGGACATTCGCCGCCGAGCTGCACCAGCGCCGGGTCGCGGCGGACGCCGCCCGGCACGTGGTCGCCGAGGCCGCCACACACCTGCGCGACTCCGGCGGTGATCCCTGGGTCGTCTTCGGTCCATCCCAGCAGTACGCGGGCGCGATCGTGGAGAGCATCGGCACCGCACCCGGGCCACGCCCCGGAGCGGTCCGGCTGCACGCGGCGGGCATCACCAAACGGTACGGCCGGCAGACGGTGCTGCGGGACGTCTCGCTGACCGTCCGGGCCGGACAGATCGCGGCGGTGGTCGGCGCGAACGGTTGCGGCAAGAGCACCTTCCTCCGGATCTGCGCCGGGCTGATGTCGCCCGACGCCGGCGAGGTGACCGTCAGCGGTCGGCTCGGTTTCTGCCCGCAGTCCGGCGGCACCTCCGACTTCCTGCTCGCCGACGAGCACTTCGTGCTGGTCGGCGCCGGCCAGGGCATCGCCCGTGGACCGGCCCGCCGCGCCGGCCGTGCGGCGGCCCGACAGCTCGGCTGGGAGGCGGGCGGCACCGTGCCGGCCCGGCACCTCTCCGGCGGCACGCGGCAGAAGCTCAACCTGACCATCTCCACCCTCAGCGAGCCGGACGTCCTGTTGCTCGACGAGCCGTACCAGGGCTTCGACCAGGGCACCTACGTCAACCTGGGATCAGCTCAGCCGGTTGCGGGACGGGGGCGCGGCGATCGTCGTGGTGACCCACCTGCTCAACCAACTCGACCGGGTGGACACCGTGCTCGACCTGACCCCGGCACACCAGTCCGGGCGGGTCGCGCCCGGTGTTCGAGGAGGCCGCCTGTGAACAGGCTCGTCACCGTCGCCGAGATGATGCTACGGGAGCTGCTGCGGCGTCGGGGCGTACTCCTGCTGCTGTTGTTGATGCCGTTGACCTTCTACCTGATCCGGCGGGACGCGTACCTCGGTCAGTCGGTCCGGTCGCTGCTGCTCGGCGTCTGCTGGGCGGTGAGCACCGCGGCGCTCTTCGCGACCACCGCGGCGCGGGAGTTGGAGCCAAGGCTCCGGCTGGCCGGCTATCGTCCGCACCACCTCTACCTGGGCCGGATGCTCGGCCTGTGGGCGGTGGGGCTCGTCATCTCCGTACCCTTCTTCCTCCTGCCGATGCTCGACGGCGCGGACCTTCGCCACGGCGGCCTGGTCGCGGCGCTGCTGTGCTGCGTCGCGGTGGCCGCGCCGTTCGGGGTGCTGATCGGCACGCTGCTGCCCCGCGAGATGGAGGGCACGCTGCTGCTGCTCACGGTGGTGACCGTGCAGATGCTCATCGACCCGGCCGAGTCGGGGGCGAGGTTGACGCCGTTCTGGTCGAGCCGAGAGATCGCGACCTGGGCGGTGGACCGCACCGACGACGGTTACCTGACCCGGGGTGTGCTGCACGGCCTCATCGTCACCGCCCTGCTGGTCGTGGGCGTAGCCACCGTGGCGAGTGTGCGACTGCGCCGCCGCCGGCACCTGCGCCACCTGCCCGTCGGCTGAGCGAATCTGGTCAATCCGGTTGCTGTCGCAAGCCGTGCGGGTTGAGATGAGCGGATGACCATCCGCCGGGTGACCGCCGACGACCGTCTCACCACCAGCTTCCCGCTGGCCGCGTACGCGTTCGAGTCGTCACCGCTGAGCGCCACGCGGGTCGAGCAGTTCCGTGACTACCTGCCGTACAACGAGGGCAACACGACGCTCACCGTCGAGGAGGACGGCGTCACGCTGGCCGCCACCTCGGCCATCCCGATGCGGCAGAACCTGCGCGGGGTGGTGCTGCCGATGGCCGGCGTCGCCAGTGTGGCCACCCATCCGCTGGCCCGTCGGCAGGGGCACGTACGGACGTTGCTGCACCAACTGCTCGACGAGATGCGCGACGAGGGAAGCCCGCTCAGCGCGCTCTACCCGTTCCGGCCCAGCTTCTACGCCCGGTTCGGTTTTGTGGGTCTGCCCAAGCCGCGCACGGTCACCTTCAGCCCGGCCGACCTCGGGCCGCTGCTGCGCGCCGAACTCCCCGGCGAGGTGGGCTGGGAGCGGATCGGGGCGGGCTACCCGGCGTGGCGCGCGTTCACCGAGCGCTGTCTGCGGGACCGGCACGGCTTCTCGCTCTTCCCGGACTACCGGGCGGTCGGGCTGCGGGACCGCGACGAGCACTGGCTGCTCACCGCCCGGGTGGACGGCGAGATCACCGGTGCGGTCACCTACCGGATCGACGAGTACGGCGGCACGCTGCACGGCAACGAACTGCTCGCCACCGACCCGCTCGCCCGGATGCTGCTGTTGCAGTTCCTCGCCCGGCACGTCGACCAGGTCGGACGGGTCAGCGTCCAGGTGCCGCCGGACGAGCTGCCCGAACTGTGGCTCACCGACCTGGACGTGCACGTCGAGGTGCGGGCGGGCCGCCCGGGGGCGTCCGCGCCGATGGCCCGGCTCCTGTCGCTGGACGCGCTGCGCGGGCTGCCCGCCGGGCCGGGTCGGGTCCGCGTCGAGCTGACCGGCGACCGGTGGCTGGCCGGCACCCACCTGCTGGACGGCACGACCGGCATCCTGGAGATCGTTACCGGCGACAGCGGCCCGGCGCCGACCGCGACGCTCACCGCGGCCGGGCTCTCCGCCCTGGCGTACGGGGTGCTGGACCCGTCCGAGCTGCCGTTGCGAGGGCTGGGCGAGGTGCCGGTCGACGCCGCCGCCGAGCTGCTTGCCATCTTCCCGCGCGCGGTGCCGTACGTCTTCGCCGACTTCTGAGCACGGTTTGCCGCCCCCACCACCCGGGGTACGGTCCCGGGAATGCCGGAGTGGTTGCAGGCGGGCGGATGGGGACTGCTGGCCGGGTCGGCGCTGCTGATCGGGGCGGCGGTCGGCTGGTTCGCGCGGGTGCCCCAGCGGCTCATCGCGTCGGTCATGGCGTTCGGCGCGGGCGTGCTGATCTCGGCCGTCTCGTACGAGCTGATCGAGGTCGCACACGACCAGGGCGGGATGCTGCCCACCGTGATCGGCGCGGCCGGCGGCGCGTGCGCGTACACCCTCGCCAACGTGGGCCTCGCGCGGCACGGCGCGCGGAACCGCAAGCGCTCGGGCGGTCAGCAGCCCTCCGAGGGCGAGCAACCCGGCTCCGGGTCGGCCATCGCCGTGGGGGCGCTGCTGGACGGCGTACCCGAATCGGTCGTGATCGGCGCGAGCCTGCTGGCCGGCGGCGCGGTCAGCCTGGTCACGGTCGCGGCGGTGTTCCTCAGCAACATCCCGGAAGGGTTGTCCAGCGCGGCAGGCATGCGCCAGGCCGGCCGGACCCGCCGGTACGTGTTCCGGCTGTGGACCGGGATCGCGCTGATCAGCGGGCTCGCCGCGCTGGTCGGCAACACGCTGCTGGGTGGCGCGCCACCGGAGGTGCTGGCCGCCATCACCGCGTTGGCCGCCGGGGCGATCCTCGCCATGATCACCGACACGATGGTCCCGGAGGCGTTCGAGGACGCCCATCTGCTGGTCGGTCTCATCACGGTCGCCGGCTTCCTGACCGCGTTCGCCCTCTCGCACGCCTGACCGCGGGTCGAGCCTTAGCCGGGGGTTAAACCTGGCACGGCGGATTCGCCGCGACACCGTCGGGGCTCCTAGCATCAGCGGCGTGCGCATGACGTCGCTTGCCGCCCTGCTCGTCCTCGGTGTCGCCACCGCGACCCTGCCCGCGTGCGCGTCCGGCGAGCCGACGCCGACCGGCACGCCGTCCGCCTCGCCGCAGGCTGTGGCGACCGGCGACCAGGACGTCGTGCCGGCGGGACGCGACGGCCTCGGCGGTCCGGGCGCCAGCGCCAGCCCGAAGCCCGCCGCGAAGGTCGCCCCGGCCGGCAATCCGAACGGCCACGCGAGCGTGCCCACCGAGGCCCGCGCGGTGGACACCTCGAAGCCGACCCGGACCGTCGGCACCGGCACCCCGGCGAGCTGCACCTCTGCGGCCGTGGTGAAGGCGGTCGCCGCCGGCGGCGTCATCAGGTTCGACTGTGGACCGGCCCCGGTGACGATCAAGATGACCGCCACCGCGAAGGTCCGCAACGCCAACGGGCCGAAGGTCGTGCTGGACGGCGGCGGCAAGGTCACGCTCAGCGGCCAGGGACAGCGCCGCGTCCTCTACCTGAACACCTGCGACGAGGCCCAGGGCTGGACCACCTCGCACTGCCAGAACCAGGACCACCCGCAGCTCACCGTGCAGAACCTGACCTTCGCCGACGGCAACTCCACCGGCGACAAGGCCGAGGGTGGCGGCGGGGGCGCGATCTTCGTCCGCGGCGGGCGGCTCAAGATCGTAAACTCGCGCTTCGTCCGGAACCGCTGCGACCGTACCGGGCCGGACCTGGGCGGCGCGGCCGTGCGGGTGCTGAGCCAGTACGAGAACAAGCCGGTGTACGTCGTGAGCAGCACCTTCGACGGCGGCTCCTGCTCGAACGGAGGGGCGCTGAGCAGCATCGGCGTGTCGTGGACGGTGCTGAACAGCCTGCTGAAGAACAACGAGGCGATCGGCAGCGGCGCCAACCCGGCCAAGTCGGGGACGCCCGGCGGTGGCAGCGGCGGCGCGATCTACTGCGACGGCAACGAGTTCGCCGTCCGCATCGCCGGCACGATCATCGAGAACAACAGGGCCAACGAGGGCGGCGGCGCGATCTTCTTCGTCAGCAACAACCGCACCGGCACCATGAAGATCGAGAACTCGACCCTGCGCCGCAACCCCAGCGGCAAGTTCGAGACCCCCGGCCACCCCGGCATCTTCTTCCTGGGCGCAAAACTAACCTGACCCTCTGCGCGCCGGCGCGGCCCCGCTGTGGCCCCGATGATCAAGAGGTTTGCGTCAGATTTCGCCCGTCTGGTGACGCGAACCTCTTGATCACCGTCAGTAGGGGTTTCCCTGGCCTGGAGGGTTGCCCGCCAGGAGGCCGCTCGGGCGGCCGGGCTTGTGGGCTGCGGCGGAGAGGGGCGGGCTGGGGGTGTGTTCGCCACCGGCCATGCCGGCGAACAGCTCCTTCAGCGCGGTCAACGCGTCGATCTTGGGAGTCCAGCCCAACTCGGTCTCCGCCCGCTCGCTGGACATCAGCGGCGCGTTCAGGCCCAGCTCCACCCAGCCCGCGTCGACCGGTTGCAGCCGCGCCCGCCACGTCAGCGCCGCCGCCACCCGCAGCACCGGCGCCGCGACCGGCACCGTCCAACCATGGAAGTGCCGAGCCACCAGCTCCGGAGTCAGCACCGGGTCCGCGGCGACATTGAAAGCGCCGCGCGCATCACCCAGAACCGCCCTGGCGTACGCGTCAGCCACATCGTCGGCATGCACCGCCTGCATCCGCAGCCGCCGGTTCGTGGGTACGAGAGGAATCCGGCCGAAGCGCAGCAGTCGTACCGGCGCGAACGGGCCGAGAAAGTACCGGGTGATCTCCACGCCGGCGTCCCTCTGAAAGATCAACCCGGGGCGCAGCCGCACCACCCGCAGGGCCGGATGCTCCCGCTCCAACCCGTTTAGCAGTGCCTCGACCTCGGCCTTGTGCTCGCTGTACGACGAGCCGGACACCCCGGTGGCCGGCCACCGCTCGCTGATCGGGTGGTCCTTCGGCCCGGGCGCGTACGTGCCGACCGACGACGCGTACACCAGCGCCGGCACCCCGGCCCGCGCCACCGCGTCGAACACCGCCCGGCTGCCGTCGACGTTCGTCCGCCGCAGGATCCGTTGATCGTGACTGGGCTGGATCTGCCAGGCCAGGTGCACCACCGCGTCCGCGCCCGTGAAGATCTCGGCCAACTGGGCCGGAGCAGTCGGCGCGCCGATGTCGCAGGAGTGCCACTCCACCTGGTCGTACGGCGTACCGGCATCCGGTCCGGGCAGCCGCCGGGCCACCCCGGCCAGCTCCACACCGCGCTCCCGGCGCAGCCGCCGCAGCACCGCCGTACCGACGTTGCCGCTCGCCCCCACCACCACGATCCGCATGCCCGACCCCGTACCCGCCCAGGAGGCCCTCAACCGCCGTCTCACCCGGCGCGGGGCGGTTTGATCGACTCGGCTTCCCGGAAACCGGGGCGTCCCGGCCACTCGGATGCCCCGCCTTCCCGGACGGCGAGTCGATCAAGGGCGAGGCGAGTTCCGGACCCAGCCGCGCTTCTCCTTGCCGCGCCGGCCGGTAGTGGCCGCCAGGCAGCGCGGACAGATCCAACCCACCGCGTCCGCCTCGGTCAGAACGTCGGTGCCCGAGTAGTCGAAGCGCACGTGCGGAAAGCGACGCAGCCGGGTACGGCTCAGGGCCAGGCCGCAGACCGTCTGGTTCTGGCCGGCAGCCAGGCATGCACCCCGTTACCTTTTTGATCGTCCCCAGCCGGGGACCCTCGGTCGCCCGGCCCGGTATGACTTCCTGCCCCTGTCGTTCGGATGATCCGGGGGGTGTTGTCGCCGGGTCGGGTGGCGTCGGCGGACCGCTGATAGGGACAC